>NZ_JAGJEF010000055.1:0-36694 GCF_018100875.1 Pseudoalteromonas sp. MMG012 | reverse complement strand
AGGGATTTGATTTGCGTTTACACCAACACGGTATCGATGCGCATCTTGGTATGCAATTAACCTTGCTTGTAGCATTTTATCTGGTGATGCACCGATACCAGGCACCAAATTACTTGGAGCAAATGTCGCTTGCTCAGTTTCAGCAAAGTAATTATCAACATTGCGATTGAGTTCAAGTGTACCAACATCAAGCAGTGGCACTTCATTGTGAGGCCAGACTTTGGTTAAATCAAATGGATTGACACTCAGCTCCTTTGCTTGTGCTTCCGTGATAACCTGTAACTTGACTTTCCAACGGGGAAAATTACCTTGCTCAATGGCAGCCACTAAGTCTTGCTGTGCGCCAAATGATGGGTATTTATGAGCATCATCACTAGATACCGTTTCGATACCTTGTTGGGTTTTTAAGTGCCATTTTACCCAAAACCGTTCACCATCTTGATTCCAAAAGCTTAAGGTGTGTGAACCAAAGCCGTGCATATGTCGGTAGCTTAATGGAATGCCTCGGTCTGACATTAAGATGGTCATTTGATGTAATGATTGAGGATGATTTGCCCAGAACTCAAACATAGCAGCCGGATCGGGTAAGTTAGTTTTTGGGTTTTTCTTTTGAGAATGGACAAAGTCTGGAAACTTTATCGGATCATTAATAAAGAACACCGGTGTATTGTTACCAACCAGGTCAAAATTGCCCTGTTCGGTATAAAATTTCACTGCAAACCCACGTGGGTCCCGTGCATAATCACTTGAATCTTGGCCGCCCCCGACAGTTGAGAAACGGACGAATACGTCAGTTTTTTGCTCTGCTTTTTGTAAGAAGCTTGCGATACTATAGTGTTTCAACGATGTGTTTAAAGTAAATGTCCCATATGCCCCAGTGCCTCTTGCGTGCACCACTCTTTCAGGCAGTCTTTCACGGTTAAAGTGTGCTAGCTTTTCAAAAAGCCTGAAATTATCAAAAGTAAGCGCGCCTTGCTCACCTGCAGAAATACTGTTGTTATCGTCTGAAATTGGGGCGCCAGCCGCTGTAGTAAGAGTCGTTTTCATAATGCCTCCGCAATAGTGATCAAGTATTAATTAGACCTAACGGTCTATGTTCAGTGGCTGCCATGACAAAATTAAGTAAGCTATGGGCTGTCCACACAATGCAGTATAGAGAGTCTATTAGTATCTTATAAATGATATAAATAGCTTGTTTTAATCAATTTAATCGATGGTATTTGTGACATATGTTGTTATGTATATGTAAGTCATTGGAGGCGTTGATTTGTGTGGGGCTGCATATATTAATTATGTTGGTAAACTCAAAGTACTGTAAATAATTACCAGCATGGGTTAACAATGAAAAAGTGGCAGTACGCATTTTTGAAAAAGCAGGGGTTGCCAGCACATTATATCCAAGATGCTGAGCCGATACTGTCATGGTTCAACGCGGCGTATACTCATGCGCAAGTCCAATCTAACCGTTTACCGTTTTGTCTTGGTATTAACGGCGCACAAGGCAGTGGAAAATCAACTTTGGCAAACTATTTAGCTCGCGCATTAGAGGCACAAGGATTAAGTATTGCAGTTGTCTCTTTGGATGATTTTTATTTATCTCCTGAAGAGCGGAGCATACTTGCTAAGCAACATCACCCGCTGCTGGCAACGAGAGGAGTGCCGGGAACCCATGCAATAAAATTTGCCATCGAAACTGTTCGGTTGTTTAAAGCTCAACAGGCATTTACTTTACCAAGATTCGATAAATCACAAGATAGACCATTTCTTCCGAAGTATTGGCAAACGATAGAAGTGCCGCCAGATATTCTGATCTTTGAAGGTTGGTGTGTGGGATTAAAATCAGAGCCCTTGGAACGGTTATGTCACCCTTGTAATACATTAGAGGCGCTGCAAGATACGCAGGGTAAGTATCGGCGTTACGTAAATCAATGTTTAGCGGCGGACTATCAGACCTTGTTTTCTTTAATTGATAAATTAGTGTACTTGAATGTTCAAACGTTTGAGCGTGTTTACCAGTGGCGGCAGCAACAAGAACAGCAATTAAAATGTAAATCTGGAAAAGGCATGACTGAACAAGAGGTTTCTCAATTTATACAGTATTTTGAAAGGCTTACTAGGTGGGGAATGGCTTCGTTACCAGAGCAAAGTGATTTATCAGTCACTATGGATAGCACACATCGTTTCAATCTAATCTAACTCTTCATTCAGTACTGCACTGTCTCAACCCGAAGTTATTTAGTATCACGTTTACGTGGTTTTTAAACTTTTGTTTTATATGCTTTTAAGTTTCAATATGTCTTACCTTGTAGTCTTGGACGACATACGCGTCGGCAAAATATATGCTTTTCGAAAGCCATGATTGTAGGTGTAGATACCAACTTTGAGGCAAAGAAACAGTAATTCAGTAATGCGGTTGTCAAGTTTAAATATAAGAACCGCTTTACCTTTACTCATAAAGTGTGTGTTTTAACGATAAAATGGAGTGACCAATGAGTGAAATGAATAGCACAGAGTCAAAATTTGAAGATTTTAAAATAAATGTAAAGTTGAAGATTTCAGCACTTTGGATAGCGGTCATGTTTTGCTATGTATATGGTGATTATATACAGATATATGTGCCAGGAATTATGGCTAAAGCAATGGAGGTAAATAGCAGTATTGAAACTCAACTCCAATTTCTTGCTGTGGCAGTACTTATGGTAGTCCCAAGTGTGATGGTGTTTTTTACATTGGTACTTAAACCAACAATAAATCGCAGGGTGAATATCATCGTTTCTATGTTCTTTATACTCATGCTGGTTGTAACAAACTTGACTGAAACCTGGTGGTTTTACTTATTCTTAACAGCAGTTGAAGTGGCTATATCGGTTTCAGTTGTACTATATGCATGGCATTGGCCGAAAACATGCAAAGCAGAATGATTTCTGAATAATAACGATCCGTCATAGAGGTTTAAAAATGAATATTCAAAAAGTAATCGTATTGTTTATGTGTTTATGTAGTGTTTTGAGCAGGGGGTCTGATGCGAGTGTAGAAAATGCAATTGAGGCTTTTGAAAATAATGAGCTTTCACGAGCTCAAAAACTGTTGTTACAGAATGACGAGCTCAGTTCTATTAAGTTCACTTATTTAGCGCGTATTGCCTTCGAACGCCATCAACTTGATGATGCTGAAAATTATATTATAAAAGCGATATAATTAGATGACAAAAACGCACATGCTCATTTTGTGTTTGCCGATATTGCTGCTAAGCAAGCGGACGCCGCGAGTGTTTTCAGTATAATGGGTTACCTTGAAAAGGTTAAATAAGGATTAACACTGGCGGTAGAATTTTCTCCTAATAATGTAGAATATCGAGAGTCGTTGACCCAATATCATATGCATGTGCCGACCATATTAGGGGGAGATTTAAAGGTAGGGTTAAAACATGCCCACGCACTGAAAAAAGTGAGTCCTTTGCTGGGCGCAACGGCATTAATTCAGGTGTATGGTAAAATGGGAGATGAAGAAAAGCTCAGTCAAATATCAAAATTAGGTATGCGAGATTTTGGTGATGAACCACAGTTTCATTATCAACTGGGAATATACCATCAAACCCAAGGACGTTATGCTGACGCGTTAGTACGCTTTCGCAAGGCGACAGAATTAGATACTAGCACACCCGAACAATCTAGAGCGAAATACAGAGCATTATTTCAAATTGGTCGAACAAGTGTACTCAGTGAACGCTATTTAGATGAGGGAGAAAAAGCATTGAAACGGTATCTAAATGAAGCGGTAATTTCTAATAAAATGCCAACAAAAGAGTGGACGAAATTTAGGCGAGCAAATATTTTAGAGGCAAAAGGTCTAAAACTCAAAGCGAAGCGTTTGTATCAGGACTTAGCGAATTATGTTGTAGACGGCGAGTTGAAAAAACAGCTAACGAACAGAATAAAAAAGTTAAAATCACTTTAGTAACTCAGCGGATGGTATTGGGAGGATATTTTCCTTCAATAGGAAAGAGGAGCTAACGTTTAGCTCCTTATTTTTATCTAAAAACGACGAGTAGTCGATTGATATTGCAACCTGGCGTACTCGAGTCAAAGTTAATCGTCACTTCTTTATTTGTTGTGGCAGCAGTCAAGGCCGCACTGTAAACATTCTGTAAGCCAGCAGCTGTTACGCCATTTTTGTTGGCAGATAAATAGTAGTATTTGGGTATAGAAGCATTTGTGCATTTAGCATGATCTTGTGTGAAAGTAAGTACAACATCTCCATTAGACTGAGGGTAAACTTTGTTGATTGCAGATGTATGCTATGTCGGTTCTGCACTTGCGAAACCAGATATGCTGAGCAGGGCTGTGATAGCACATACGTTGCTTATTTTATTCATATTGACTCTCGTTTAAATTCAACTTCATTTTAGAGATGTCTGGGATGAGAATAAAACTTGCAAAAGCTATATATACGTATCGATCTTCAGGTATGACGTAGCGCTGTAAAGGTTATCAGAATTCCTATTTGCAGGTCTCATGCTCAAGGGGATTTTACATTTCCATCATTAATTATATTGTATACAATTTACATTATACCTTTGTTTGTGTTACAAATACGAACGTTGTGTTTAAAACGAGTCACGGCTTTGGCTAGGGAACATCTGCATGGCCCAGAATAATTGACATCGTGTTTATTAAAAAGACTGGGCTTATATTTGTTAATTTACGCCTGTATTACAGCTTTTAAATTTTATGTAATGCATTGTATTTAATGGCAATTAATGGAAGTAAATGATGTGTGTAATCAAATAAAGCATAAATATAAAACACGCTCAGTTTAAAGTGTTCATGCTAGAGAGGTGAGGTGTTGTTACTTGATTTTTACCGAGTCCCACTAGGCTTTTAATATCAAGTGACGATTTAGCCTCTCTTAGACCGAAACATCAGCCCATCTGAGCTATCGAAGATATTGAGTATTAAAATAACAATTAGAAGGAAAACCAAATGCTTTTTAGAACATTGACCTTATCAAGCGCAGTGCTGCTTGCACTATCCGGCTGTGGTGGGAGTAGTTCATCAACAGAAACGCCCATAGTCCCAGTAGCAGAAACACCCGTAGTAGATCCTCCTGTGGAAGATCCTCCGGTAGAAGATCCTCCTGTGGAAGATCCTCCGGTAGAAGATCCCCCAACTACACCAGAAGTCGATTTCTCTAGCGCGGATGAGCCTGCACTGAAACTGGATGTGGTGAAACTAAATATTAGTACTACAGAAGGACAAGGTCGATCGTATTATGTAGACGTGCCTGAAGATAGTGAAACGTTAGTGGTGAGTTTATTTTCGGGCACTGCTAATAACGGTTTAGGTGATCCTGATTTGTATGTGAAATATGAAGAAGAAGCAAGTGCAGGTGCAGAAGGTGTGTTTGACTGCGTTTCATATTTTGGTACTGACGAAAATGAAGGGTGTATTATTGACAAGCCAAAAGCGGGTAGATACCACATATTCATTGATGCGTATGAAGGTGGGGACGCCGTTGATGCTTCCATGTTTGCAACAACAGAGCTGTTCAGCGGCAATGTAATGTGTGATGAACCTGTACGGATCCGCGCACAATCTATGACTGAAGCAGAACTCAATGATGCATGTGATATTGTTAAACGTACCAAGAGAGTGTTCGATGAAGTATTGCATTCAGGTATTACTCCAGAATTTCAACAGGCGGTTGAAAATGACCTGAATGAAATCACCAATATTCATATTTTCGAAAGCTTATCAAATCATGCTGCTTGGGCTGAGCATTTGAGAAACACTAGCAATACCAGCGGCATTTATTTTGAAACATCCCCATCACAGTGGTGGCATAGTTCTGATATTTGGACTTTTGATGCTCTTGAGTGGAGTGGCGGACGATCGGTACTTCGATCATTTGCGCACGAATATATTCACGCATTAGATGGGCGATACAACAAAGAAGGCGGCTATAAAGGCAGTTTAGGTTGGTGGAGTGAAGGCCTCGCTGAATATTTGAGTACTTTCTATAATAGGTACTATTCACGTGTCTCAACTGCGAATAGTGAGGAGTCTTATACGTTAGCTGAAATCTTCGCTGGTGATGCAAATATATACACTTGGGGACAGCTTGCGGTTGCTTTTTTAATTGAGCAACGTTCTGACCTTGTGTCTCAAATGCTTGTTCATATGCGTGCTGGGCAGTGGGAAGAGTTTGACACCCTAATGGCAAGTATTGCTGCTGATAATCAACCAGCGTTCGAAAACTGGTTAAAGATGACACTGACCGAGCAATATAAAGCAAGTGTCGAAGTTGTTGCACTTGGCGATTACCAACAGATTAATGGTCGTGGTGGTTGGTTATTTTCTGTGGATGTACCAGCTGGCTTACCTTCTGTAACATTTGCTACCTCAGGCGGCTCGGGGAATGTTGATTTTTGGGTTAAGAAAGGCGTTGAAGTTCATCCTTCTATCGATACTGAATTTACTTGTAAGTCAGTTACAGACAACACAAATGAGGAAAAGTGTGTACTGGCTACGCCTGAATCAGGCAAGTATTACATTGCAATTTCTTCAGACTTTATAGGGTCAGATATTATCGACCTTAATTTCACAGCATGTGCAGGTGATGAGTGTAGTGTTACGACTCCAGAGCCAATCCCACTTGTTTCAGCCACAGAACCTTACTTACCACATTGGCCAGAAAAAGGGACTATTGGTACCTGTAGCTTAGCAGAAACCTACTATGATTCTGACAAAACAGCGCAAGATTTAACGATCACTAACCCAACTGAAAAGTTGGTGAAAGTGTATTGGTTAAATAGAAAAACAGGTGAGAAGTCGGGTGACTCTTATGCCACTTTAGCTAAAGGCGAAAGTTATACCGCGGATGATTGGGACGTGGGCCATAGGATCATGCTTACCGATGGTGCCGACAACTGTTTAGGTGTCGCACTATTGAATGAAGAGAATAATGCATTTGAAGTAACACAAGAGATGGTTAAAAATGCTTTAGATGTTGCGCCTCCACCGGTGATCCCAGATGCAACAGCCGAGATGGGGAGCTGCGATTTAGCAGTACCTTATTCAAGAACGTCAGACGCAGCGCCTGACTTACAAGTTGTGAACACCATGACTTCAGCAGTTAAACTATATTGGATCAACAACAACACAGGAGAGCCGTTATTGACAACGACTTATGCAACACTAGCGCAAGGTGAAATCTATACAGAAACATTTTGGTCTGCGGGTGATCGCATGATGGTTGCAGATGAAGGTAATAACTGTATTGGTGTATTGGATCTCAATAATACCAGTAATGTTTTTGTACTTAAATGAGTTTCAGCCTAAATTGATGTTGCTTTAGTATTTATCAGTAAGTGAATCAGATAGGCTTGGAGTCTTACGGCATGGCGCTATAAATTTAGCGCCATGTTTCATATGAATTGTCGTGTATTAGAAGTGCCTGTCTAGCACACAGATGAATATGAACGGCTATTTATTCATCTCTCTATGGTTTTATAGGAAGGGTGTTTTTTACAAAATAGGGAGTTTAATTATAAACATGGCGCCACCAGAGGAAGATCTGGCTACATTAACTTCTCCACCCAATTGATTAACAGCACCTTTTACAATAGCTAACCCCATGCCGAGTCCCCCGGTTTTTCTAGTACGACTGCTGTCTAATCGAGCATAGGGAACAAAAATAGTGTCGTGGTCATGCTTTGATATGCCTTTGCCATCATCTTCAATCGTTATTTTGAGCACACCTTTTGTACTTATAACTGTTATATCAACTTGTTGCTTAGCATGTTGCGCCGCATTTTTTAGCAGGTTATCAATAATTAACCGCAAGTGCGTTGAATTACAGTAAACGGTGATATTTTTGCAACAAAGGGTGTTAATACTTATCACTGAGCGCAGTGTAAGCTGTTCGACTCGATATGCGATAAAGCGGTTTAAATTAAACGTTTTGTTACCGCCTTCTTTTACCTGCATGTTGAGTTTGGAGAATTGAATTACTTGTGTACAGAGCTCATCAATGTCGCAGATATATTGATCAATATTGTCAATTAAGGCAAGTTGTTCAGAGGTGCGACTGTGTTTTCTGAGGATACCAGAGGCCAATTGTATTCTACTAAGCGGTGTTCTGAGCTCATGTGGAACGGCTTGTGCAAAAATTTGGCTTTCATTCATTTTATTAGATAATGCAGTCGCCATACTATTGAAACTTGTTGCGAGAACAGTTAAAGGCTCTGAAAGGGGCTTAACCCGAGCGGCTAAATCGCCTTTACCAAATTGGTAGTTCATTTGGTTTAAGTGATTGATTTCTTTTTGAAGCTTTCTTATCGGCAGGTATAAAACAACTCCGATCACTACGACAATAACAATCAAGACAATAAAAGGGGCATATACTTCTATATCGAAAGAGGAAGTAGGCAGAGCGTATTCTTGAAGCGAAAATTCTTGTTGTTTGTCTTTGATAATGAGTTTATCTGAGCTGTCCTCGACTGAATGAATAGATAATAAAGCTTCGTCTTTTAATTGATATACATCGGCGTTGTTATAGCGTGCTATAAAAGTGCAATGTGGACACGATAGACTGATATTGTCAGAACCTAACCATATAAAATCAAAAGGATACAGTGAGTTATCAATACCGCGATAGAAAATATCCGCAGGTGTTTTGGTCATTTCCCTTTGGTTTTCCAATACATGCTTTACAAATAAAGTATCTGTTACAAAGTCAGCTATTGCATCCCGTTCATTCCACTTATCTAAAATAAAAATCGTCACGAAAACACTGCAAAAAATAGCCAAAAATAATAAGCCATATAAGCGGGTAAAAAACGGCATGATCAGCTTATTCATTGATGAGTAGATACCCTTTATTTCGAATTGTTTTGATCCGTTTATACGGTTGTTGGTCATCATTGAGCTTTTTTCTAAGTCCAGAGATACGCATGTCTATGGAGCGATCTGAGATCTCATAATGAATGCCTCTGAGTGCGTGAATACAATCCTCTCGTGATACTGTCTGGCCTGCATTTTTGTGCAGCAGTGCGAGCAAATCAAACTCAGAGGTCGTTAAATTAACTAATGTGTTGTTTAATGTTACTGAGAATGTATCATAATTGATTTCAAGCGTATGAGATGGCTCATTGTCGGTCTCTATGACGTCAACGTATGTTCTTCTTAGTAGCGCTTCTATTCTGGCGGACATGATATGTGGTTTTACTGGTTTTCTTAGGTAATCATCTGCGCCGCATTTTAATAAGCTGACTTCACTAATATCATCTTCTCGGGCGGTTAATACGATTATCGGCCCAGTATAAAATGCCCGAGCCTGTTTACACACCTCAAATCCATCGACACTTGGTAACATTAAATCAAGCAAAATTAGGTCGGGAGATAAATGACGAATGGTGGTTATGGCTGTGTTGCCATCCGCAACCACGGTGGTTTGGTAGCCATCACTTTGCAAATACATCTCGGTTAATCGAGCAATTTCATGGTCATCTTCAATTATGAGTATGTGCACTGCGCCTCCGTATATTGTGACAAATCGTGCATTATAGTGTACTGATTTTAGCAAAAGTTTCGATGCTTCTTACAAGCGCTTACAAAGCAATTTATGGCTTACATAGGCTTACGCATTCATGGCCTCTTTTCTTATATGATTTTTGCTAAGTAACCTCAGGTTTGGATAAGGGTTTTGGAATAGGAAATGTTTTGAAAACAAACTTACGTACAATCCAATGATGATATTTTGTTCAATATCAAGGCGCTTTTATGCAGTAATAGCGGGCTATTATAAATGAAAGCAACGCCGAGAGTGAGAAAAATAGCTGTATTGGGCAAATTCGCTTATCCAGAGCTGGGGTTAAGTATTAATCAAGAGGAATACCCATGAAGATAACCTATCTAAATTGCTTTTTAATACCATTTGCTGCGTCACTGTTATTCGGTTGCAATTCCAAATCAACGCCTAAAGGGACTGTGGTCTCGATTGAACCAACGCCACCGATAAACCAAGCGGGCAATACCGCAGGCCTTTCAATACAAACATTGGCACTTGGGATCAGTGAGATCCCGAGCTCGCTTGCAAGTACTTACACTAAAACGCTGAAATTTAATCGTTATACTCAGGTATCAACGCCCAATAGCAAAGCAATTCATATTGTTGCTCAAGATCAGATCACGGATAATCAAATAGTACGAGCACGTTCTATTTTAGAGCACTTTTTAGCACCGCTGCCTGATTCAGAGTATGGCTCAGATAAAACGGCAGTGGCGAATAAAATGTCTGAAAATGGGGCAGTATTATTGCTATTAAATGGGGTTGATGACGGCACAAATAAAGCGGCAGAACTTGATGGGCAACCACTTTATTTTGGTGAGATGCAGGTAGAAGGCCATCAGTGGTACATCACACAAGATTATGCTCATCGAGACGCTTCATATGAAGAAATACTTCATCTGGTACACGATTATGGTATTGGTGTTGATCAAAATACGGCATTTAATGGCGCATTACCGAGCTTTCAAGCCGAAATTCGCTCGGCGCAAATAGATGCGCAGTCACAGAACCTTTGGGGTATGGGAGCTGCGGATTGGATAACTGAATTAACCGCAGAGAATAGCTTATCGCAAGAATATTTAGCCGCCGTTGTGGATGTATATTACGGTTTATGGGGAGCAAATATGGAATTTCCTACAACTGGAATGCATGATTTATATGTTGCTAAGACACGCGAAGATATTGTGACAAAAGACCCACTGGGTGCAACATTAATGGATAATAAGTTTTTCGCTTCTTATTTAACGTATAACGCCAGAATAGATGAAAGTTTTACCGGAGACTTCAGCTTACTGTTTAACGCGAATTTGCCTTATACCCATCATGCACAATATCTAAAAGATGTGACGCTCACTGGCACCAACAATAGCAATGTAATAGTGAATCAACTCAACAATCACATCACGGGAAACATAGCTGAGAACACGGTGATATTTTCAGGATCGTCAGTCGAATATCAAATTACCCATGCTAACACTTATGTAACGGTGGAAGATATGCGAGATAACCGAGATGGGACCAATACACTCATAGCAGTCGAAAAAATCCGGTTTTCAGATATAACATTGGATGTGTTGAGTAATTAACCATACGGTTTGCATGAGCACAATGCGTGAAGGTTTTTGTTGAGAATAAGTGAAGGTGAACTCACTAATACGGCATAAATACCGAGAAATTAAAGCAGTAAAAAAGGCGCATAAGCGCCTTTTTCAAATTATGTATTAGCTATCTATGTGATCTTCAATACCGACGATTAACCAAGGTGCATCTCCTGCCGTTTTGCATTCCAAGTGCCATACTTCATGAATTGGCTCTTCTTGCATATCGCCTAAATCACGGTATTTACCTTTGAACATGATACTGATTTCCCATACGTCAGGTTGTGTATCTGCACGAACCATTTCGGCATCGATAAACATCACTTCTGTTGCTACATCACCTTGCTGTTCGCGCTCTAGCTTGAACTGAGCTACTAATTCAGAGCTTAAATACTCAGCCATTGTGGTGTAGTCTTTGCTATTCCATGCGCTTTGTAATGTATGGTAATGTTGACGTGCACCTTGCAAGAAGCCATTTACATCAAAATCACGAGGTAGATTGAATGGCACATCCTGTTGTTGAGCAAAACCACCGGACGTTGATTGTTGTGCTTGAAACTGTTGAGGTTGGTTAAACGCTTGTTGCTGGTTAAATTGCGGTGCGCCAGCCATTTGTGGCTGTTGACGCTTTGCCATAAAGCTTTTGATGAGCTTGAAAATCACAAATGCCGCAATAGCAAGCATAAGCATTTCCATAAACTGAAAGCCTTCGAAGTCGTCACCTAGCATTGATGCAATCAAACCGCCGGCAAGTAAACCACCAAGTACGCCCGCCATGATGCCTTTTTTACTTGATTTTGGCTTCGCTGTTTTATTTGCAGCCAAAGATTTAGTATCCACTTGCTTTTTTTGTGCGGTGGTACTGGTTTGGTGGGTTTTACCTGATTTCTTACTACCAAATTTTTTGCGGGCTTCAACGTCAAAGCTCGTGGCAAATAATAGTGAGATTAGCGAAAACAATACTATAAAGTTTCTCATAACAATCCTATAAATCTTAAGTCGTTAGGATTTTAAAGAAACTTGTCCAGAAGATAAATATAAAGCGATGAAATTAGGTCGAAAAGAAAAGGCGCAAAGCGCCTTTTTGTAAACCTTTATAACCAGCGCAACGCGCCACTGACTTCATTGTGATAGTCTTCAATAGGTGTACCAATGTCTGCCACTAATATGGTGTCGGCCTTTTGGCCATTGCCTATCATGCCAGCAAATCTTTCATCGTTGAAATGGCTGTCATTATGGTTATATTCATTACCCTGGGCTGGCACTATAAACACTGTCATTGGACCATGTTCAGATTGAAAAACTAAATGAAGGCTTTTTTGACCTTTAAAATTACAGAAAGTGGCATAGGTTACCTTGCCTGGTAAGCTATCAAATTGACCACCCAGCATAGCCAGTTTTTCATTCACAACTTGCAAAGCCACTTCTTGACTACGCTCTAGCGCATTGACTTCATAATAAACATGTTCTAGTGCGTGCTCACCAGCTTGCAAAGGAGCGCTCGTAGCACTCATAAAGTAAATGCCTACCGCTAAAACCATACTTGCAGCCGTAGCGAATGGTTTGTCATATTTTCGATACCATGCAAGTGGGATCACATTGCTTGCTTGGTCTTCTTGTTGCTGTACCAATATACGATCAGCAAGCCCAGCGGGTACTTCTACTTGTAATACACTTTTTAACTGTGCATCAAAGTCTTGCAACTCATCTACCAAGCTTTGTTGCTCTGGATTATCAATCGCATGATCAATGACTTCCGTGTCATTGGGATCTGCAAAAAGTCGACGACGAAATTCTAATTCATCCATCAGTTTGACGCCCCTTTAATAAGTTCATGATTTTCAGTTAAAGCCTCTTTCAGCTGGTTACGAGCTCGGTACAACCGTGTCATCACCGTATTTTTGTTTAACTCTAATATTTCAGCTATCTCTTCACCTGAGCACCCCATCACAACTTGCAATAACAGTGGCTCTCGATATTCAGCAGATAACTTACCAATTTGCCTTTGTATGACGGTTTGTTCCATCTCTTCGTCAAGTGTGACACTTCTATTATCCACTAAGGTGTCATTTTCTACATCAGCGTAATCAAATTGCTTTCGTTCAAAACGCCGAGCATTCTCGCGTCTTAAAATCGTTAATAACCAAGGCTTTGCGGCATTGTCATCTTGCAATGATTCTAATGACCGCCATGCCCGTAAAAATGTTTCTTGTACTAAGTCTTCAGCGACAGTGGGATCATGGCACAACCAATAAGCGAAGCGGTATAGCTCGCTGTGATATACCTGAACCAAGGATTCGTAACGTTTTTGTTTTGTGGTCATGCTAATAAGACCTTGTAGTTGTCAATTTTATTGCAACATTTTTCAATTATTTTCACTTAACTCAGTATAGCTGAGTTAAGTGATTGTCTGCTTTCGCAGTTTTCTTTTTTATGGCTTGATTTAGCATCTGAAAGAGCGCAGATAAATCTACCGAATGTTCACCCGCACTATAAAGTGAAGCTTGTAATTTTGCAATTTCGATATTTAAGTCAGGGTTTGCTAACTGATTAATCCAAGCATCTAAGGTGATATTGTTGGCTTGTGCACTGGCATAGTGCCTCAGAGCATGATAAAAAGCCGCATTATCTTTGTGTTGTGCTGCATTTTGCAATGCTTTCAGCGTTGGAATTGGGGTGTTATCTTCACTTGGAACAGGCGGTTTAACCTGCTTAGGTTTACGAATGATCCAAACAATGATCGTTAATAGCCATATTATGTAACCAGAGAGCATTATTAGCCAGTCGTAGGCATTTCTCGGCTGGGCGATTTGCTCAGCAGTCAGCGTAGACGTTGCATCTTGTGTTTTAGCCGGTGTAGAGCGTACAGGGGCTGTTACTGTTGGAGTCGCGATTTGATTTACATCAGCAATGACGGAAATAGTTCTAGCAGGCAAAGTAGCATATTCAACACGTTTGATAACGGTATTGAACCAAGGAACTTTCATCTCAGGTAACGTATACGTGCCTGGAGTCTGCGGCACGAGAGCAAAGGACGTAATGAGTTGTGAAATAACCCTTCCATCACGAGCCAGTTGATTTCGATCGCTTTCATCTGGGTAACTACGAATCCCTGATATTTGCGCCATACTAATATCGGGCAATTGCTCTTTAGTGATGCCAACAGCGGTCAGTGTTAATGTTCTCGTTATGGGCGTACCGACGGTTACTTCATTGCTACTAGGTTGCCACTCTTCACTTAAATTGACAAGTTCGCTTGGCAACCAAGCACCTTGATAATTTTCAGGAACAGGTTTTACTTCAATTGTGAGTGGTTTAGCAACTGCAGACACAGCCATACGTCGATAATTTTCGCGTATCTGGCCATTGAACATAGGCGGTTCTAACGTGTAATCACCGCTTTTTTGCGGTTGAATGAGATATTCTCGTGTTATCACCATATAGCGACGGCCATCAAGCACTTCGTAATCTTCACTTTGCTTACCCATTAAGGTAATTTGCGCATCGTTCATTACAGGAGCCGTTAGTTGGCCATCCAATAAGTCTTTGCCGATATAAAGTTTTACGGTGTATAAGCCAGCTTGCTGCACATATAGGGTTTCTGGACTCAGTGTAGTTTTAATGAAAATGTCTTCTTGTGCTGTGCTATCTTGACTACGCGCAATCACTTTTAGACTAATGGACTGAGAGCTTTTCCCATTGACAGTAAAGCTTGGAATGGTAAATGTGCCTGCTGTGCGGGCTAATAACTGCATTTGCCATGTAGTTTGACTGCTCATACTCCCGTTTATAATGTTTGTACGTGAACCTACGCTCATAGGACTAACGACGAACTTTTGTGCTAGCGCACTGGTGTCAGGCTGGCTGCCTGAGACTTTGCCATCCGCTTCGATAGTGAGGGTGAAATACTCGCCAACGAGTACGGGGTTCTTATCAACACTGGCACTGAGTCTTTCAAAAGCGGCTACACTGTAGCTACTCATTATTAGGAATAGGGGGATCAGTAAACGCATTACCATGATTTTTCAACTCCTCTACGGCGCTGCTGCTGAGCACGCTGTTGTGCTTCTAACTGCATTTTGTTACGTAATAAAATAGCGGGATCATCAGGCACTTTTCTCAGTAACTGACTCAGCTGCTGCGCTTTTTCTTTTTCTTCAGGGGTAAGTGGTTTTGCACTCACGTCTCCTATTGGAGAGCTTTCTTGTTGCTCCGGTGCTTGGCTTTCCTGTTGAGGCTCGGCAGGTTGTGTATTTTCTTCAGGTGTTTGATTGTCTTCAGGTTGCTCTGTATCACCTTGCTGAGCAGCTTCGGAGTTATCTTGAGCGTCTTGTTTCTCGCTGTCACTTTGCATTTGCGGGTCGTTATTTTGTTCGCCATTTTGCTCAGATTCGCTACTTTGCTCTTGTTGATCAGATTCATTTTGGTCAGCGCTTTGCTGTTCTTCAGAATTACTCTCATCGGAACCTTCGCCTGACTGATCTTGAGATTGCTGATCTTGATCTTTATTTTTAGATTCGTCTTCAGATTTATCTTGTTGTTCTTGTTGCTGCTGCAACAATTGCTCTACGAGTTTTTTGTTATCAAGTGCTTGCTGTAATTGTGGGTCGTAACTCAGTGCACGCTCATAGGCAGTAATTGCTTCTTCAAGCTTTCCTGATTTAGCGAGTGCATTGCCATAGTTATACTGCCCAAACGCAGTTTTTGTGGGCTCTAATACACGTGCAGCGTCTGCAAATTGCTCTTGCTTGTACAATGCAGCGCCTTTTAATTCAAGGTTATCAGCGGAACTAGCGTCAGAAAAGTTATCTTGGTTATAAGCCGCTAGGGCATTTTGGTCAGTGTTTTTGAACCAAGATTGCCACTCTGCCGCGTAGACCGTATCATATGGCAGTAACGTAACCATTATAATTGCCAATGTTATTCCCGCTTGTCTGATAAGTAATAATGCCAAAGGTAATAAAATGAGTAATCCATATTGCCCAGCATCTATTCGCCATAGCATTTCGGTTTGCTGTGTTTCATCCAATTGTGTATGGCTATTTTGTGGCTTGAATAAGCTAAGGTCTTGCACCCCTGGGCTATATGCTGCAAATTGACCTCGTTGTGATTGTGCCAAATTAGATAATCGAGATACATTTAGCTTAGGTACGACGATTTGTCCGGAATTGTCTTTTAAAAAACCACCTTCAGGTAAAGCAATTGGGGCACCTTGTTCAGTACCCACAGCATAAATATGTAATCTGTATGCATGATTTCTTAATTCAGCATGAATATCATCAACATCTTCTTGGTCTAGGCCGTCTGTGATTAGTACGATTTCACCTTGTACATAGCCTGCTTGTTGAAGTAGTTCTATTGCTTTATCAACCCCAGCAAGGACATTTGAACCCTTACTTGGCATAATCGCAGGACTTAAGCTAGGAATTAAATTACTCAGTGTTTGTGCATCGCTTGTTAAAGGTGAAACGGTAAAAGCATCCCCTGCATAGGCGACGAGTGCAGTATCACCTTCTTTAAATAACTCAACCATATCGAGGGTTTTAAAACGCGCTTGGGTTAAACGATTCGGTGCTATATCAGTTGAATACATAGAATATGACATATCCATCAACACCACACGTGCTTGCTTTGTTTGAAATACGGGTACTTGTTGTTTCGAAAAGCTAGGGCCTGCAACACATATAATTGCCGCGAACATGAATACACTGATCAGTATGGGGCTATGAGTTTTTCGTTGTTGCGTACTATCACTGAGCATAACGCTTGCTAAATGCGGTGCAATAAGCGGGCTATGTTTATGCTTTGCACGTTTAACAAAGGCAATGGTGGTCAGCAACGCCCATGGAATGAGTAACCACAGCAATTCAGGTCTAATAAATATAAACTCCATACTAGGCCTCCTGTTTTAAGCCGCGTAAGGCTTTGATGAGAATTGAGAGCATTAATAATGTTAAGACAGCCAATAACGGCCAGTAGAATAAAGCGACTTGCGGTCTAAACGTTTGCGCTTCATCACTAATCGGTTCAAGTTGGTCAAGTTCTTGATAAATTTGTTGCAATCCACTGACATCTTTGGCTCTAAAATAGCTACCGCCAGTTTCTGTCGCAATATGCTTGAGGGTTGCCTCATCAATGCTACTTCCCGCAGAGCCACCCATGCCAAATAGGCTAAATCCACCACGGCCATCTGAGCCAACGCCAACGGTATACACTTTGATACCTTCTTCTCTGGCCAAAATAAGCGCTTCTTCTGGTTTCAAATTCCCTGCGGTGTTTTGCCCATCGGTTAGCAGTATTAAAATGCGGTTGCTGTCTTGTTTTTGACTGAATCGTTTTACAGCGAGTCCCAAAGCATCACCAATCGCGGTCGCACGCCCAACTAAGCCGATTTGTGCTTCTGTTAGCATTTGGCTTACTGTGCTTAAATCTCTCGTAAGTGGGGTTTGTAAGAAGGCTGTGTCGCCAAATAGAATTAATCCTAATCGATCTCCTTGACGTTGCTTGATAAAATCACTTAATACCGCTTTTACGACTGAAAGCCTGTCTACGTAACGGCCTTGATATTCCATGTCTTGTTCATTCATCGAGCCAGATAAGTCGACAGCAAGCATAATATCTCGTCCTTCATTGGGTAAGGCGACAGGGTCATCTAACCATTGCGGATTTGCCGCTGCAACTACTAAAAGTAACCATATAAGTGCTTCTAGCCATGAGACTTTACGTTGATGCTGAGTGATTTTTGGAGCCAATGAAGACAAGCTAGCAAAACTTGGCATTCTTAAACGTTGTGGGGTAGCTTGTTGTGTAGGCTTGAATTTTACCATTATCCAAGGGAGCGGTAATAGTAAAAAAAACCAGGGCCAACTAAACTCAAACATTCACTTTCTCCTTGAGTTTAAATGTACGAATGGCAACACTCAGCTTTTTGGCGAGGTGTTCATTTGGTACTGGAGCATATAGGCTATTAAGCTCCTGCTCATTGAAGGTTTGCTCTGATAATTGGCTCAAGATAGAGGCCCATTTATTTTGTGATTGCGTAGTGGCCAACGTACCATAATAGTGTTTAGCCAACCGCTTTAGCAGAATATGCAATGCCTGCGGATCATTTTGATGTAATTGACTTTGGTTAATCGCCTGCTTTTTCGCTTGTTTATGACATTGAGCGGTGTACAGTAGTCGGCATATTAACCCTATCAATAATAGTGTACTGATAAGAGCGGCCCAAGCCACTGGCGATAAGGGCCACCAAGAAACTTCACTCGGGGGCAGTACGTCGTGTAAGGCGTCAAGTGGTGATGCTTGCATTTAAATTAATACCTCAAAATTTGCGATTCAAGCGCGGTTGCTGCACTAAACCCTTGCATGGTCATGCCTGCACGTTTTAATCGTGCGAGGCGAGCGGAAAATGCATGTTGAGCTTGTTCGGCAAATTTTTCTCTAAACCCTTTGTCCATCAATGGTAATGTCCAACTTTGTTCTCCCGCAGATACAGTCAGTGCCTCTTGATGCGCTGGAAGCTGGAGCTCGAAAGGGTCAGTGATATGGCAACCGATTAGTTCACAATGACGAGCTAAACGCTCTAATTGTTTAAAACTGGCATCATCAAGATGAGTGAAATCAGAGATCAAATAAATTAAACTTCCTGGCTTCGCTAAATGAGCCATGCGCTTTAAATTAGCTTCAAAACTGCTCTGGGCGCTTAATTCTCTATTTTCAAGAGATTGCTTATGTATGTCGACCAATTGATGGCAAAGCGCTAACACGCCTCTATCACGGGCTGTTGGTTTTAGCTCATGATGTCCATATTCGCTAAATACAATCCCGCCTAATCGGTCACCGCGTTGGCATGCGGACCATGCCACAAGCGCACTTAAATGTGCAGCTTGGACTGACTTTAATAAGAGTTGTGAGCCGAAAAGCATATTGTTAGAAAGATCGGTGAAGACAAATACCGGTCGTTCTTTTTCTTCTTGGTATAGCTTAGTGTGTACTTCGCCGGTGCGTGCGGTAACGCGCCAGTCAATCGCTCTTATATCATCGCCGTATTGATATTGTCTTACTTCGGCAAACTCCATGCCTCGACCTTTATGTGGAGCCAGATATTGTCCAGCTTGCGCACTTTTCACTCTGCTTTTTGGGCGCAACGAGAGCAAGTTGGCTTTGGGCTTATAATAAAGCAGTTCTTTGAGGCCTAATTCAGCACCATTGCTATGGCACTGGTTTAAAAAAGCCTGCGGAGATAGTTGAGATTGGCCCATGATTACGGTACTGGAACCAATTCTAAGATCCGACGAATAACTTGATCTTTGGTGATACCGTCAGCTTGTGCTTCGTAGCTTAAAATAATGCGATGGCGTAACACATTGTATAAAACACCTTGAATATCTTCAGGGGTTACGAAGTCACGGTTTTGTAACCAAGCGTTGGCACGCGCGCATTTGTCTAGCGCAATTGTAGCACGAGGGCTTGCCCCAAATTCAATCCATGAACCCAGTTGCGGATCAAGCTCCCCCGCTTCGCGAGTGGCAACAATCAATTGAACTAAATACTGTTCCAATGGCTCAGCTAAATGCATAGATAACACATTTTTTCTTGCCGCAAAAAGAGTGTCTTGGCTAATAGGAGAAAACGTCACCGGTTGCTCCGACAGCGCTTCGCCTCGGGTTAGTCGTAGTATTGCCAATTCATTTTCTGCACCTGGGTAGTCAATATTCAGATGGAGTAAAAAACGGTCTAATTGGGCTTCAGGTAATGGATATGTCCCTTCTTGCTCTAATGGGTTTTGGGTCGCCATTACCATAAACAAATCAGAAAGAGGGTAGGTGTTTTTGCCAACCGTTATCTGTCGCTCCGCCATGGCTTCTAGCAAAGCAGATTGTACTTTAGCGGGCGCACGGTTAATTTCATCAGCTAAAATTAGGTTATGAAATAGTGGGCCCTTCTCAAAAACAAACTCATTGGTTTGTTGGCGATAAATATCTGTACCTGTGACATCCGCAGGTAATAAATCAGGGGTAAATTGAACGCGTTGAAAGCTGCCTTCTATGCCTTGTGCTAGCGCGTTTACAGCGCGTGTTTTTGCTAGCCCTGGAGGTCCTTCAACAAGTAGATGACCATCAGCTAATACAGCAATTAACAGCGCTTGGGTCAATTCTGGTTGACCTATAATTTGGGTATCAAGATAGTTTTTTAGTTCAGAAAATTCATTTACAGCCATTGCTTTGTCCTTGTACTGACAAATTTTTCCTAAGTTATAAGGATTTCACTCCAAGAACTCAAGTCTTTCAAATTAATTTTTTTGGTTATTTTGCGTTTACTTAGACCGTGTGTTTCTATTTAGTTCCCTTGTTTTTTCAATAACTTTTGCAGCTGTATAAAAAACAAACTAGGGTAGAGGGAGTTTGCTTCTTTTGTCATCAATATTGAATTTTCTATTGGCATTATGAAAGGGGTTGTTTAGAATCAGGATAAATAAAACAGGTCAGACCTGTCAGCGGGAGAGCAAAATCAATGTCTGAACAAAATATTCTAAAAACAACAAAAGGCGATAGAATCGCGATTGTGAGTGGTTTACGTACGCCATTTGCGAAACAAGCGACGGCGTTTCATCATGTGCCCGCATTAGATTTGGGTAAATTGGTCGTCAATGAAATGCTTGAGCGTCTGAACTTTGATAAGAGTGAAATTGACCAGCTGGTTTTTGGACAGGTAGTGCAAATGCCAGAAGCTCCAAATATTGCGCGTGAAATCGTATTAGGGACGGGTATGCCAGTATCGGTTGATGCCTACTCAGTATCTCGAGCATGTGCAACGAGCTTTCAAGCGATTGCTAATGTTGCAGAGTCAATCATTGCAGGTTCAGCGACAGTGGGTATAGCGGGCGGAGCGGATTCATCTTCTGTGCTACCGATTGGTGTCAGTAAAAAGCTTGCAGGCAGCTTAGTCGATTTAACCAAAGCGCGTACATTAGGTCAGAGATTACAAATATTTTCTAAACTACGTTTGAAAGATTTAATGCCCGTTCCGCCAGCCGTGGCTGAGTATTCTACGGGTCTTTCTATGGGCCAAACCGCAGAACAAATGGCAAAAACACATGGGATCAGCCGTGCAGATCAAGATGCAATGGCGCATCGTTCACATTCATTGGCAGCTAAAGCATGGGCGGACGGTTTGCTTAATGAAGAGGTGATGACAGCACATGTCCCTCCTTATAAGTCGTTTATAGAGCAAGATAACAATATTCGTGGTAATTCAACACTTGAAGGTTACGCAAAACTTAAACCTGTGTTTGATAGACAGCATGGTTCAGTGACCGCGGCGAATGCAACACCGTTAACGGATGGCGCAGCTGCGGTCCTAATGATGAGTGAAAGCAAAGCTAAAGCACTGGGTTATGACATACTAGGTTATGTACGCAGTTTTGCATTTTCAGCGATTGGTGTACAAGAAGATATGTTGATGGGGCCGGCTCACTCGACGCCAATAGCGCTTGATAGAGCGGGGATCAGCTTACAAGATTTAGATCTTATTGAAATGCATGAAGCATTTGCTGCACAGGCATTGGCAAATATGAAAATGTTTGGATGTGATAAGTTTGCAAAAGAAAAGCTCGGGCGCGCAAAAGCACTGGGTGAAATTGATATGGATAAATTTAACGTCAATGGTGGTTCACTTGCTTATGGACATCCGTTTGCTGCAACGGGTGCTCGTTTAATTACGCAAAGCTTACATGAACTAAAACGCCGTGGCGGCGGTTTGGCATTAACCACAGCATGTGCGGCTGGTGGATTAGGTGCGGCCTTTGTATTGGAGAGTGCATAATGTCAGTATTTACTTATGAGTTAAATGAAAAGCGCGTTGCGATTGTCACTATTGATGTGCCAGGCGAAAAAATGAATACATTGCGGGACAGTTTCGCAGATGATCTACTGGTTACCTTAAAGCAAGGGCAAGACGACAATATTACAGGAATGGTGTTCATCAGTGGTAAAGCCGATAACTTTATCGCTGGCGCCGACATTAAAATGTTGGATAGCGCTGAACAACGTGAAGATGCTTTGGCATTGTCTGAAATGTGCCAACAAGCATTTTTTAGTATGAAAAAGCAGCCCTATCCAACGGTCGCAGCCATTCATGGTGCGGCATTAGGCGGCGGGTTAGAGTTTGCCTTAGCCTGTGATTACCGTATTTGTACCGATAGTGATGTAACCAAACTTGGTTTGCCGGAAGTGCAACTTGGTTTGTTACCTGGCGGTGGGGGCACACAGCGTTTACCTAAGCTGGTTGGTATTCAAAAAGCATTGGAATGGATGTTAACTGGTAAACAAATTCGCGCTAAACAAGCAAGAAAAGCAGGTTTAGTAAATGACAGCGTCCCTCATAGTATTTTACTGGACGTTGCCGCAAAATATGCGATGAAAGGCAAAGCAAAAGCGGTGCAGCCTAAACTTGATAAAATAAGTAAGTTATTAGAATCTAATCCGTTTGGTCGCAATATTATTTTCAAAAAAGCACATGATAATGTGATGAAAAAAACAGGGGGGCATTACCCGGCTCCGTTGAATATTATTAAAGCAGTGCGTGCATCTGTTGAGCTAGGAGAACTAAAAGCGTATAAGACTGAAGCCGAAGGGTTTGCAGATCTTGTAATGACAGATGTATCTAAATCATTGCGTGGTATCTTTTTTGCCACCACTGAAATGAAAAAAGAATATAAAAGTGACGATGTGTCACCTATTAAACGTACCGCAGTATTAGGTGGCGGTTTGATGGGAGCTGGGATTGCGCATGTGAGTGCAGTGAAAGCGGGTGCGTTGGTGCGAATTAAAGATGTCGCGCAACAAGGCGTAAGTAATGCGATGAATTATAGTTATAAAATTCTCTCAAAACGTCAAAAACGTCGCATTATGTCTCACTCAGAGCTGCAACTAACAATGAACCGGATCACAGGCGGCACCGACTATACAGCATTTAAGCATGTCGATATGGTAATCGAAGCTGTATTTGAAGATTTGAACTTAAAACAAAGCATGGTTGCTGATATTGAGCGGGAAAGTCGGGAAGATACTATTTTCGCTAGTAACACATCATCTTTGCCAATCTCACAAATAGCAGAGCAAGCTCAACGTCCTGAAAACGTCATTGGGCTTCATTATTTCTCTCCTGTGGAGAAAATGCCATTGGTAGAGATTATTCCTCATGAAGGCACGTCACAAGAGACGATTTCTCGTACAGTAAACTTTGCCCGCAAACAAGGTAAAACACCTATTGTTGTAAAAGATAAAGCGGGCTTCTACGTCAATCGTATTCTCGCACCTTATGTGAATGAAGCGGCAAATTTACTTTTGGCGGGTGAACCAATAGAAAAGATAGACCAAGCGTTAGTCGAATTTGGCTTCCCAGTTGGACCGCTTGCGTTGCTGGATGAAGTAGGCATTGATATCGGGTCGAAGATAGCGCCTATCCTTGAAAAAGAGCTGGGAGAGCGTTTTAAAGCGCCGAATGCGTTTGAACGTTTAATAGATTCTAAACGCTTAGGTAGGAAAACCGGTCGTGGATTTTATACCTATGAGAAAAAGGGTAAAAAAGTTGACGAGTCGGTGTATGAGTTATTGGGGATCACCCAAAGCCCCCGTTTAAACAAGCAAGAAATAGCTAGCCGATGCGTTGCGCAGATGCTAAATGAGGCGGCTCGATGCTTAGATGAAGGTATTATTGCTAGCGCCAGAGATGGAGATATCGGTGCAATATTCGGTATTGGTTTCCCCCCATTCTTAGGCGGACCATTTAGCTATATGGATAAGCGTGGGATCAATAAAGTGTGCTCTGAACTGTCGACTTATGCATCAGAAAATATGGTGTTTACGCCAGCTGAAAGCTTAATGAAATTGGCTGATTCTGGAGCGCGTTTTTATGCAACTGATAAAGTTCAAACGGTATTGGTAGAAGTGCCAACTGAACAAGCTAAAGACTCAGTACAAGCTGAATCTGATAATGTGGTTGCTAAGCCAAGTAGTGAAGAAAAGCCCGCATGATCTGAGGCGACTTACTTTATTTAGAAAAAGGCTGTGCATTGCATAGCTTTTTTTTTGTAAAATAGCTGTTTTTACACTGCATAATTGTGCATTTTAAATAAATTGAGTTCGTAGTAGTTTTCGGTATTAATGCATTATCAGGTAACTGACCTTCCATATTTTCGGTGTGTTGTATCGTCTTGGTTTAATGCACTAAAGCCAGACACTAACTCTTGTAATACCTATCTTTGCTTTGCTGGTTTATTACTTGGCGGTAAAATTTATATTAAAATACAAGGCTTTTTAGGAAATTGAAAAAGATATTCTCTCCGTTGAGAAATAAAGATTATGGAACGACTTTTATCTACCTTAATTTAGATTTAACCCCTTTCTAGCGAGTGGTGAAATAGTGACATAATAGTTCCGTTTTTGGGGGCTGATAGTTTATGAATTAACACAGATTAGTTATGCAAATAGCCAATCAAATGGGGAGTGTTAGTCCCTGTTTTATTTGTTTTGAATTAGGCCTTGTTTTTTACATTAGCAGCAAAAAATCGTACAATACGGCGATTGTCTCACCCCTCTAACTTGGAACTATTACTACTTTGACACACCAGATCCACGATCTAATTCGTATATTCGACGAGAGCTTTTATCAAACGTATAACAGTAAGCTCATAAAAGGTCAGCATGAACCCGTTTATATCCCCGCAAGTATTGAAACCCCGTTTCATCAGATTGTGTTTGCACATGGTTTTTATGCCAGTGCATTACATGAAATTGCGCATTGGTTAGTTGCAGGAGAGCATCGCCGGTTGTTAGAAGATTATGGCTATTGGTATTGCCCTGATGGTCGAAATAAAGCGCAGCAGTTAGAGTTTGAAAGTGTCGAAGTGAAGCCTCAGGCAATTGAATGGGCATTAAGTATTGCTGCCGGTTTTACGTTTAATGTATCGATTGATAACTTAAATGGGGCACAAACATGCCGTTTTAGTTTTCAAACACGCGTACACAAGCAAGTTCTGCGCTTGGTTGAAGATGGTTTTAGTGAACGAACTGAGATATTACTAAAATCCCTAAGTGAATTTTACAGTACACCTTGGCCACTTACGGCCGAGCAGTTTGAATGGCAGTGTCCAGAGGAGTTCTTAGATGCAGTTTAAACTTGGTTTGATTATTAACCCAGTAGCAGGCTTAGGCGGCAGTGTTGCGCTCAAAGGTAGTGATGGTGCAGATACAGCTGAACATGCACTGGCGTTGGGCGCTGAGCCGAAAGCCAATTTGCGTACACGTCAAGCATTGGAATTGTTAGTTCCATATATTGCGGAGCTAAAAATTTACGCGGTCAATGGCGACATGGGTGAGTTATGTGCAAAAGCATTAGGTTTTGAAACACAGGTCGTGTTTTCTACAGGTGCTAAGACCTGCCCACAAGATACTGAAGCTGCAGCTAAAGAAATGCTAGCGCAAGGTGTTGATATGATTTTATTTGCTGGCGGAGACGGAACAGCAAGAAATATTTGTGCTGCTGTCGGTGAGCAACTACCAGTCTTGGGGGTTCCCGCTGGATGTAAGATACATTCGGGGGTTTATGCCATTACCCCAAAAGCAGCCGGTCGAGTAGTGGAGATGTTGATTAATGGTGATTTGGTTACATTAGGTGAAGCGAATGTGATGGACATTGATGAGGTTGCCTTTCGACAAGGAACAGTGAAAGCAAAGCGTTATGGAGAAATGCAGGTACCTTCAGAGGTTCGTTACGTGCAAAGTGTGAAGAATGGCGGTAAAGAAACTGACGAGTTAGTACTTGCAGATTTATCTGCTTATGTGATCAGTGAAATGGACGAAGACGAGCAATATATAATGGGCTCAGGGTCGACTGTTGCGGCTATTATGGAAGAATTAGGGCTAGATAATACATTGCTTGGTGTTGATTTGATCAAAGATCATACCCTGTTAGGGCAAGATATGACGGCAGCTCAACTTTATGATAGTGCCGGTTTGTGCCCGACTAAATTAGTGATTACGTTGATTGGCGGTCAAGGTCATATTTTTGGACGAGGTAATCAACAGTTGAGCCCAGATTTAATACGCAAAGTAGGGCGTGAGAATATAATCATTGTGGCAACAAAGACTAAGTTACAAGCGCTGAACGGGCGTCCATTAATTGCAGACACAGGTGATCAAGCGTTAGATAACGAATTAAGTGGTTATATTAAAGTGATCACAGGGTACAATGATCACGTGATGTATGCTGTAGGCCACCAAGATTTAAATTAGGAGAAGTCATGTCATTTCAAGATTATGTAGAAACTGCCCAACAATTTTTTGATGATTTAGTTGATAAAGCCAGTGATGATGAATTATTTGCGGGCGGTTATTTACGTGGTCATTTTGATCTTGCGGTTGGATATGCTCAGGTAGAGGGCGAAGCACTTAGCTCGACAGAGTTAAATGATAACGTTGAGAAAAGTTTAGTTAAAGCTTATCGCAATGGAGAGTTGACCGACGAAGATAAGGCCCATGTTGTGTCCATATGGGAGCAAGTTAAAGCGTTAAGCTAGTTAAAATACGCTATACTTAAACCGTGCTCAGCACGGTTTTTTTATGCCTGAAGGTTATGATATTAATAATCAGGTAATTATAAAATTATATATGGATATAATATGAACTATATAAAACATGGAACTCTCGCGACATTATTGTTACTTAGCGCTAATATTCACGCTAGTGCAGATACACAGAAAGAATTTAAACAAGTCTACCAAGCCTATCAGCAAGCCGTCGCGCACAAAGATGATACTCAGAAGCAATTACTTGCTGAACAAGCCTATCAACTGGGACAAGAAATATATGGCGCTGGGCATCAAAATACACTGAATTTAGCCGCGAATTATGCCGAGGCCATGCCTAGTAAAATGGCAGAAGAAAGAGTCGCTCTTTATAAGAAAATAGTTACAGGGACACAGAAGTTATATGGTGAAGCCAGCCAACAGTTAATTGACCCGTTGATATCACTCACCGAAGCTACGGTGCAGTTAGGACGCCGAAGCTCCGGCTCTGAATTTATTGATAGTGCCATTGCAATAGCGCAAAAAAAGCAAGATTTATTACTTGAGTCGAAGATTAATTTTGAAGCAGCGAAAATATTCTTTGAAGAGCAAAAACATTATCGAAAAGCTAAGCGATACTTAGAACGCACAGATGAACTTAACAGTGCGCACTTGCCTGCTAACGCTTTACATCGGCTTGAAGTAGATATGTGGGTAGCAGCCTATGAAACTGGACGCAAGCGTCATAATGAAGCGATAGAACGGTTGAATAATATTGTTAATGTGTTTGATGAAAATCTAGATTTTGAACACCCAATGGAGCTCTTTGCACACTCTAGGCTCGTGGCAGCTTATGAGCGTGTTGGAAATAGTGAGGCGGCAACCAAGCATTGTGTGGCCATCGCAAAAATGCGGCCTTGGAACAATAACATTGAGCAGACCCCACTTTACAGGCAAGCACCTATTTACCCACGAAGAGCAGCTGAATTTGCTCGGGAAGGGTTCGTACAATTGGAGTTTACAGTGACGCCAAGTGGATTTGTTGAGGATATTTTAGTTTTGAATCCAGATGAGAGTATTGGATTTCAAAAGCCGTCAATTAAGGCATTGAAACAGTGGCGATATGCCCCTAAATTTGTTGACGGCAAAGCTGTGCCGGCAAAGTCTACCGTACAAATCGACTTTCGTTTAAACGATTAGCAGTAAAAGTTAAGTTGTATGAGTAACACAGTGCACGTGTATGTTACTCATACCTATGCTTAAAAGCGCCAGTATACAAATAAGAGAGCAAACCCAAATAAATAAGCTATACCTACCCATGTGAGCACTTTTAACATACCAGTTGGCGGCTTTTTGATGCTCGTTACCAGGCTGTAATTAAACCATGCAAATAATGGGGTGGTAACAAATGCCAAAGTCATTGCAAACGTGAGCATTTCTTTGAGGTTCGCTTTGAAAAATAACACAACCGCCATCCCTAAACTTGCCTGTAATAATATCAGTGCTGTAAGACTATTTTTTGGGGGATCTTTACGAATTAATGACAATGCGTCATTTAATGTTCTGGCGTACCCATCAAGTACGGTAAGTGTTGTGCCAAACATACATAGGAATGCAATAGCAGACACTAAACTTCGTGCCCACTCACCGATAGTGAGTGTGTACATATCTATTAACTGTTTGCTAAAAGCGACACCCGCTAGTTCTATTTTACTGGTACTACCAAATTGCACGAGTACACCCAGCGCGAAAAAAACAATTGCCAAAAAGGCGGTAAGCCCATAGCCTAAATTGAAGTCGAACATGCCTTGGCGGTAGCTCAACTGCATATTTCTACATTTTGCTTTGATCCAAAGTGAGTTAATCGCTGATATTTCTATAGGTGCGGGCATCCACCCCATTAGCACAACCAAAAAACCTAACATGGCTAATTGGTACGGTTCAGGCATTACCTCAGGAGCTGGATGGGCACTCCCTTGCAATATGGCAATTGCCAATGCCGATAAAGTCGCGAGTGTTAACACACTCATGATCCATTTACTGGCTTTATCTAGTACCTTGTAATGGCCAAAGAGTAAGATGATTAGGCACACAGTCAGTATTGCAAAACATAAAGTAGTGACACTAGCCTGAATGGGGAGGGCGTAATGTAGTAAGCTTGCTGTTAGTAACAACACACCCGCGGTATTTACGATCGCGGCAATCACATTGAGTCCAGTAAATGCAATAAATATGGCAATACCTTGTTGTTTATAGCCGTGAATAACACTGTTTTGAGTATGCAGCGTATATTCAACACCAAAGCGAAAAAACGGGTATTTTAATAAGTTCACAGCAACAATAAGCCACAATAATTGCCAACCAAATAATGCACCAGCTTGCGTTGCTGCGACAAGATGCGAGCCACCGATTGCGGCGGTGGCCATGAGTATTCCTGGTCCAAGAGAGTTAAACTTGTTTTGGATATTTGCAAGCACGAATACATCCTTTTTATATGATATAAAAATTATAATGGTTATGTTTTTGGTTACTGCGATATTCAAGATAATAGTACGAACAGTATCTACCCAATAGGTGAGACTGACATCTATTTGAGTATATTAACCTGTGTAAACCTTTATATAAACAGTAATTTTACATAAGGTAGGACTGCAAGCGAGGTGAAGTGAGGGAGTAAATGTATCCATTACGCGGTGACTGTATCCATTTGCGTTTGGTAAAAGTGGTCAGTGATACCACTTAAGTGTATACATTCTTCTAAACGAGATTTAATTTCATTGCTATTAACTCCAGCGTTGAGCGCATGGCCATAAATTTTAACGGCATTTTTGTATTCACCTGAAGCATAAACGCGTTGTCCTAGTTTTTCATAAGCACGGGCGCGCGAGGAACTATCGTGATACATGTGTTCAAATATGATCTTATGCATTAACCCTGCTAATACGTGTTGGCAATTTTTAAGTTGTCGGTTGATCAATTGATGTGCAGTGTAAATACACTCAAATGCATCTTGGTGTTCACCTAAGTGGTGATACAAGTATGCTTGTAAAATGATTTGAATAGGATCATCACTACCGTGTTGTGCCAATTGATACAATTTTCCCTTTGCGACAGAATTGTTGCCATCAAGGGTCATCAGCGCCACCATAAGCGTACTAAATTCTGTTGGTTGGGTGGCTTGCATTGTTTTTTGTACACCAATAAGACTTTGTTTAGCATTACTGATATGGATATCTGTTTGCTCAAAAAGCGCCGATAAAATCATCGTCCTTGCGCGTAGGCAAGCTATGAAGTTTTGATAGTCAATATTATCGCTACGTATTGTTTGTGTTCGATTAAATAGGTTTTCAAGCGCATTGGTCTCATTGTTTGCATGCAATGTCATGAGGCTCAAACGTAACATCATAGGCGACATTTTATCCAGCTCAAATGCTAGAACCTGTTCCGTTGCGATGTCACGCTTACCAGTTTGCCACGACAAATAAATCTGCCAATAAAATACGCGAACGGGATATACCTTTTGAATGAGTGGTGAAGCTAAGAACTGCTTACATTTATCAAGCTCTTTGAGTTCATAATTTACATGAAATAAGCTCCAACTGGCCCAATGGATGTGTTTTTTTGCAAGTGGCACTAGCAGTTTTTTAGCGATGCTATATTGCCCTAGTTGTTGTAGCAAATTAACAAGCAGTTGATTTCTAGATTTTTTTAAATAGTTTGGATAATTTCGATTTCTTAAGTTTTTTAAATGTAATAGTGCGCGTTTATAGTGCTTTTGGCTAATAAAGTGATAGGCGGTTTTAAATTCAGTGATTTGTAAAACATGTAGCTTCAATTGCTCTGAAATTTGAGCAGTGTTGAAAGGGCGTATGAGCATTTGTGTACTATGAAAGGGGTATTCACACGTATAATCAAACGATGTATTTTCTGGAGCTAAGTATATAAGTCGAGTCGTTGGTAGTAATTTGTCAGCAAAAATAAGATCACTGATCATGTCATAGTGGTTATGTAATTGGTCGATATTATGGTCAAGAAATAGCATGTCGAATTGCTGAGTTTCTACCTCATCGACAAATTGTTGCGGATGATTGAAGGTAAATACATTGAATACCCCTAAGCTTTGAAGCATTTTTGAGAGAATTTCAACGTTTGTTTTATTTTCATCAATAATCGCAATATTTAAATTGACCAGTTGCAATTTGAAACTCTCTCTATCGTATTTTTAGGGGTTAGAAAACATTCAATATGTTTATGCTGCATTGTATTTTTAATTATATAAATCATAGGTTTGAATTATTAATTCACAGTTTGAAGCGCACATGGAATGATTAATCCAAAGCAAACGCCATCTAGAACCGTCATTATTAATTTGGAACGATTTATATGCTATTAATGGCTAAATATCAAGAGGGTATTTTCATTTATTTACATTTAATTAAAGTTATAGACGTGGAGAGTGCTAGAAAATTTAGTGCTTATAATCAGATCATAAAACTCGTACACAACACGGTATCGATGGCGCTGGTAGCTTTGGCTAACGAGTCTATTCAATAAAGTAATCTTGTACATCATCTCTAATATCTTGGTAATCATCTTCTTCAAGATCGAGCACTTTTAAAACAGAAACTTTCACATGATGCCAATCCGGATTAGGCACGAATCGTTTATTGACATGTACTAAGTCTTCAGCCATTTTGAGTGCAGCCATACACAGTTTTTCATCATTTGGATGCTTCTCTGAAAAATAGTGTACATCGTGGTGACGTAAGATTAGCTGGCAGATATTTTTTGGTAAGTTCCAACTGTTTGCTAAATAATAACCAATAACGGCGTGGTTAGTATGAAAAAAGGATTCTTCATGGAAGACGAGGTTTTGATCATAATTTTCATTTGCTGTTGCTAATACATCCACATAATTTGAGTATTTCATTGCCATAGCAGGTATACCCGCGTCGTGAAATAGACCCAGCATATGTAAGTTTTCGACAGGCACTTTTGATTTTATTTTTTTACCAATCAGGATCGCAACGTCCGCAATTTCAGTTGCAGTGTCCCAAAATCGCTCAAGTTTAATACAGCACTTGTTTTGATCAAAGGCTTGCTTTATCAAGAATCCGGTAACCAATTGGGTAATGCTATCCAGCCCTAAAAACATCACCGCTTGTCGAATATCAGTAATGGTTCTAGACATCCCATAACTACTCGAATTGATAACTTTTAATACAGCAGCAGAGGTCGCTATGTCGGTTGCGATCAAGCTAGCTATTTGGCATAAATCAGGTTCATCTTCCTTTAGACTGTCTTGTAGCTGGCTGAGTAATTCGGGCTTAGGTGGTAAGTTAAACCCGCTTTTAATATCTTTAAGAACTGAATCATCAATGTCAATCATGGGTATATCCTTACGAGGCTTAAATACAAGAATAGTTCAAAGTGAAAGAATTGAAGACGATTAGACTAAAAAAACATCTCAAAGGTGCTATCTGGCGGTATATTACATTATTAGTCCCAATTTAGGGCGCAAATTATTGCGAGTTAATAGTAAATTGCGTTAAGGTTAACCAATTTTGCTATTTAGAGATGAAAGATGACGCAACAAACAAGTGCAGCGGCACCTTCAGGGGTGATCACGCGGTTTTTGAACTCAATAGAACGAGTCGGCAATAAGTTACCTGATCCAGCGATTATATTTTTAATTGCGATGATACTAATTTGGTTTTTATCTTGGTTATTTTCAGGCACAAGCTTTGATGCGATAGACCCAAGAACAGGACAAGCGATTGTTGTAAATAACTTACTTAGTGGGGATGCATTAGCTGGCTTTTTGTCTTCTATGGTTAAAACATTCACTGGGTTTGCACCATTAGGTGTTGTACTTGTTGCGATGTTAGGGGTTGGTGTTGCTGAGCACTCGGGTTATATCAATGCGGGCTTAAAGTTGATGTTAAAAAGAACGCCTCAGGCGTTATTAACGCCATCCATTATATTAATTGCAATCGTTAGTCATACGGCTACTGATGCAGGTTATGTTTTGGTGATCCCTATCGCAGGGGTTATCTATTATGCGATGGGTCGACACCCACTGGCTGGTATTGCAGCAGCTTTTGCTGGGGTTAGCGGTGGCTTTAGCGCAAACTTTATTCCTTCTGGTATTGATCCATTACTGCAAAGCTTTACGCAAAGCGCCGCACATATTATTGATCCAACTATGTCGATTAACCCATTAAACAATTGGTTCTTCACGTCGGCATCAAGTCTTTTTATTATTTTACTGGGTTGGTATATCACCGATAAAATTATTGAGCCGCGTCTAAAAGACACTCAGATAGACGGCGATACTGAAAACTTACCAGCCTTTGATGAAGTGACAGGAAAGGAACGTACAGCCTTTTATGTGGCATCTTCAGTGATGATTGCGGGACTTGCGCTACTCGCATATGCATCAAGTGGCGAAGAATCAGCATTACGCAGCCCTAATGGTTCATTAACTGATTTTAGTGCCCCCCTTATGCAGTCTATCGTCCCGCTGATCTTTTTACTGTTTTGGATCCCTGGTGCCATATTCGGTTTCATGGTTGGGACATTTAAAAGCTCGAAAGATATGATAGATGCAATGAGCAAAGCAATGGGTAGTATGGCCTATTATATTGTAATGGCATTTTTCTGTGCTTTGTTTATCGCTGCATTTAGTCAATCAAACTTGGGCGCATTATTGGCAATTGAAGGTGCTCAAGTATTAAAAGCAATGGCATTGCCAAGCTCAGTGACCGTGGTAGGCATTATCTTCTTAACCGCTTTTGTTAACCTTTTCGTTGGTTCAAGCTCAGCTAAATGGGCCTTGTTAGGGCCCATTTTTGTGCCAATGTTAATGCAATTAGGTATTTCTCCTGATTTAACACAAGCGGCCTATCGCGTCGGTGATTCTAGTTCGAATATTATTACACCTTTGATGCCATACTTTCCGTTAGTTGTGGTGTATTGTCAGAAGTATGTTAAAGGGACTGGAATTGGAACGCTGATTGCGATGATGTTACCGTACTCAATCGCATTTTTAATCGGTTGGAGTTTATTTTTGCTTGCATATTGGGGACTGGGTTTTCCACTTGGTTTGCAGTCAAGCTATACATACCCATAGTTGATAAACACGATATCGCGCACACTTTACTTACAGTGTGGCATTTAAAAAAACGCCTTAATTAGGCGTTTTTTTATGTGTGTACTCATACCAATACTCTTGACTATAAGCGTTATTTTATAAGCTGAAATCTGTACGTATTACGTCAATTAATTTTGTAGAAAAAAAGCCAACCCCAATACTTCCTTTTGGCTGTGTGTTTTTTTGTGTAAAAATAGATCTTATATTTAGTGGCATGGATTCAATAGACCAGCTTTGCCTATTCAGGTCGGTGGAAGCGATAAAACAGGAAGTGCAATAGTAAATTTACTTCCTTGATTTACTTTACTTTTAACATGTATCTCTCCTTGGTGTTTTTTCACAATAGCATGTGAAATAGAGAGTCCTAAGCCGGTGCCTTGACCAACTTCTTTGGTGGTATAAAAAGGGTCAAAGATTTGGTTAATTTTAGAGGGCGCAATACCCATACCGTTGTCTTGCACTTCTATAAAAATGGTATTGTTTTTAGCGTAACTACGAATCATTATTTTGCCGTGACCATGCATACTTTGTACTGCATTAAGTAACAAATTTAAGTACACTTGACTTAGCTCACTGTTGATGCAGTAACTGTCGGGAATATCAGCGTGATACTCTGAAATGACACAATTATATTTTAATTGATTTTCAAGCATTTTTAGAGTGAGGCTAAATCCTTCGCAAACATTATTTAACTGCCAGTTACTGTCATTGGCTTGGCAGTAGGTTTTTAATGACTTTACAATGTGGCTCACCCGTTCGACACCTTCCCTACAATCATTAAAGAGTTCATTGAAATCACTTTCAAGAAAGTCACATGGATAGGTTTCTGCCATTAATGTAAAGAGACGCTGATTGCTAGGTGCAAGCTGTTTATTGAGATTCTGATGGAATAAATACAAGTTTTTGACTTGCGTTTGCATGAGTTGCAAGTTACTGCCAATGAAGCTAATAGGGTTATTGATCTCGTGTGCTATTCCAGCGGCTAACTGCCCCAAAGAAGCCATTTTTTCTTGACGTAGTAGATTGCCTTGTACGCGTTCAGACTCGACACGTAACTGTTGTGCTTCTAGTTCTATAAAGCGCTTTTCTACTTGATCGAGTGTTTGCTCTATAAGTCCGGTGATCCGGTTGATTGCTTGGGCATCTTTTCGTAAATAAGCACCTTTATTTATATCAAAAAGCATCAATAAGCAGACCGAGCTTTTATAGCTGAATGATGCAATGAGTGCGCTGTGATGGCTTTTGCAGGCCCCGTCAACACTGATTTTAAGAGTGGATCGACAATGATGTTTTGCTGCATAGCTACATTGTTGCTTGTGGCTGCCACATTAAGTGTACCCGGCATGGCTGGTGTGAGTAACAGGGCTGTGTCGAAAGGCGTTTGTTTTTTAAGTGTAGAGAACACGGATTGATATATTTGCTCAACTGTAGATGCTTGTAAAGAGGCGCTCATGCCCTCTAATAAAACGAGAGACTCTGCTTGTTGTGCGTGTGAAACTTCGACTGCTCGCTCTAATCTTGCCACTTTTTCAAGTAATCGTTCATTGTCTTCGATAAGTTGCTGATGTTCGCTGTTAATCATGTGTGACACCAAATACGAGAGCAGAAATCATTCAATTTCCATGTCGAGATTGGCCATCTAAAAAGCAACCTTGTTCACCAAAGGTATAGACTCCTGCGACAGGTACATTGTTAAAATCTTGGCAAATGTTCTTAGTAACTTGTTCAAATTGAGACTTGACGCTGAGCATGCAGCCAGCACAATAAATAAGCATGCACCCTGACAAAAGCGGGGTTATCAAGTGTGTGCTGCGCATTATGAATCACTTGGTGTGCTCTGCGGAGCAAACTGTCGGTTGAGCCATGCATAATATGGAGAACATCGCCTTCATCTAAGCTGGAGAATAACGATAGAGTGCCATTTGAGTGGACATTTTCAGGGTGACTCAGTAAATACTCATCTTTACTAACTTCTCGGCCTATTGGATGAAAGGAAGTCAGACCTAGAATGTTACCTCCCTTAAGACTTTGCGAAATGGTACCATTTGTTAATTGATTATACCGTATTGCTGCGGGCGTATTATCGAGTGTAGCAACATTTCTACCAGAAGCTTGTGTGACTTTGGTTGTGAGACCAGATGGAGCGTAACCAGAAGAGAATGAAAACGAAACGGCCACCGAAGGCGTTAGACTCGCGATGGCCATGCTACAGGGAGTCGCTGTGTGATGTGTGTAGACTTGCCATTGACCAGAGACATCGTTATCTGATGCTGATCCTCCGATAATAAGGACTCGTTGCCCGATAGCTGCTTGTATTCCAGCTATGGCCTGCTCTTCATCTCCTGGCGAGAGGGTGATCCAAAGTAACTCAGGTGATTCACTGAAGGTGTTTTTGAGTAGTTGGTTAGTGGCACTTTGCGCTGTGTCAAATGTAGATAAGTTATTTCGTTTACCTGGGCTGACAAAATAACAGCCTGATGGGTCGTTGATGCTAATTAGTGTGAGCGTAGCAAAAGCGTGATTATAGTATTCATTGTGGCAAAAGCTCCCTTGGCATGAGCTGCTTAGAATGAATTGTGTATTCTCAAACTGCGCTGATAGCCATTGCCAAATTGCTCCAGCGTTTAATTGCACATCAAAATAAATAATTAAAAATGTGGCGTTATGTGCGTGATTAAGCTGTGCCTCAATCTCATTGAGCGCATGCGGTGTATCAGTGCTATTTGAGGAGTAACAATTAAATTTAAACAAAGGCATTCCCCAGTAATTTAAACCTGTATTATTTAGCGGCTTATTTAATATAGA
>NZ_JAGJEF010000054.1:0-36839 GCF_018100875.1 Pseudoalteromonas sp. MMG012 | reverse complement strand
CATACTAAATCGATGTACAATCCCATAGATGCCAGAAAACACTCGGTCACTAAGTTATATTTCCTCTCTAGCCTGACCGTATGAGGTGACAATTAGATCATATAACGCTTGTGCGGCTGGACCACTATTTAACCCCTTCGGCAACGTAATATGCAGTGGTACTTGATAACACCCAGCACCTTGTATACGCAACTGGGTCAAATGAGAGTCAACAGTGTCATTCAACATATGTTGCGGAATTCGAGTAAAACCTAAACCATGCTTTACCGCTGTAATGGCTTGCTCAAAATTGTCAACCGTGACCCGCCTTTTCGATTTCAACCATCCTACATTTTTCTGCTTTACCGAGCTTGCTTGTTCACTCACACCTAAATCTCGAAGCACAATTTGCGTATGTGCAATCAGATCTTCCATTGTTAAATCTGTTTGACCGGCCAATGGGTGTGTTGCAGCCACCACTGGTATCATACTAGTCACACCAATCGACTCGGCTGGTAAATTTATTATTGGTAAGGTAATTATCGCAATATCGGCACGTTGCTCAACAACTGCCTCATGCGTGCTCGATAAAGAAGTTTCAATAAGCTTCACTGACGTCATGACATTATGCTGCATAAACTTTTTAAGCGCCTGATATAAAATCGCTTTATCGCATAAATGATCGATTGAAACAACCACTTCAGATTCAGTGCCCAATGACAATGCCATACTGATGTCTTCAAGCCCTTTAGCTTGATCTAAAATCGGTTTAGCGCTGCGCAACAGTGTTTTTCCCATCGCCGTGAGTACGGCCCGTTTATTGACCACCTCGAGCAGTTCAACACCGAGCTGCGCTTCTAGTTTTCTTATCGAGTAAATTAATGTTGTGTGGCTTTTATGCATTTCTTGCGCCGCACTTTGAATACTACCGAACTCATCAATCGTACTTAATGTGCTCCATTGATCCAATGTTGTTTTTAATCTCATATGTCAATTTTACTCACAATTAATGGCAACATTATGAACTTTACGGTTCATTTTACTGAGTTAAGATTAACGCATCTAACTTGTAAAGGCACTTATGTGGCAGCAAGTTATCTCATTCACGCAATTAATGGAGCATTCAAATGCCTAAACTACTACAAGTCGACTTCACTTTACCCGTATCAAATAATGCTGACATGCAGGAAAAAATGCGAGAACTTGCTAATTCGATTAACGCTGAACCAGGAGTGATTTGGAAAATTTGGACATTTAATGCCGAGCAATCATTGGGCGGCGGAGTCTATTTATTTGATACACATTCTAACGCACAACAGTACTTAGACATGCATTCATCTCGATTGACACAAATGGGCATAACAAACATTAGAGGAGTCATATTCGACATAAATGAATCACTCTCAAATATTAACCACGCTCCGCTCACTGTTTAATATTCGCAAAATAAGCTATCACAGTTAATAAGTCTCAATAGCAGCTTGTTAACTGTGCACTCTCTTTATTAAAAAAAGCAATGTTACCTCTGTCTCCCCCACTTAACACAACTAGCTCTAATAATGCCGTCGCGCTGACGCAAGTCAGAGTCCATCTGAACCTTAATACCAATTTCAGAATAGGCTCTGAAGTAAATTCAGAGTGACAAGTTTTATTACTCTGCTTAATACTAAAAAACAAAAAGGGCTTCCAATGGCCTTTCGTACTTTTATCTATTTATAGAGATGCCTTATGAAGCAAGTAATCCAACCCCTTTTTAGTACTCCAGCGAGATCACATTAAAACTGTTTAGGGTTTACAAAATCCACCAAGATATACTCCTCTCCTTGCAGCTCATCATCAATAGTGTGAGAAATAATATTGCAACGGCCACCCGCTAACCAGCTCCAGTTCGTGGATAACCAATACGCTTTTCAAAGCAATCTTTTTTTCATTTTTTCATTACACTTGATATTGCAGAGTAATCAGCTTTGATACCTTTCTCTCGCCAACGATATTTTCATATGACATAAAAAAAGGCCGCATAAGCGACCTTTTTAACACAATAAATTGCGCTAAGTTAATTTAGCCAACATGCTTACGTGCATTGCGGAACATGCGCATCCATGGGCTGTCTTCTTTCCACTCATCTGGGTGCCATGAGTTTGCCACAGCGCGGAATACACGCTCTGGGTGTGGCATCATTACAGTGGCACGACCGTCAGTCGAGGTAATACCGGTAATACCTTCAACAGATCCATTCGGGTTATTTGGATATTGCGTGGTTGGGTTTCCGTAGTTATCAACAAACTTCAACGCCACAGTACCAGAGTTAATAGCAGTATCTACTGCACTCTGATTTGCAAATTCAGCATGACCTTCACCATGAGAAACCGCGATAGGCATACGAGAACCCGCCATGCCTTTAAAGAACACTGACGGGCTTTCTTGCACTTCAACTAAGCTAAAGCGGGCTTCAAAGCGCTCTGATTTGTTAGTAACAAAACGTGGCCAGTGCTCAGTGCCAGGGATCAGCTCTTTCACCGTTGACAACATCTGACAACCATTGCACACACCTAAGCTGAATGTATCTTCACGGTGGAAGAAGGTTTGGAACTGCTCGCGCGCCATATCATTGAACAAAATAGACTTCGCCCAACCTTCACCGGCACCCAATACATCACCGTATGAGAAACCACCACATGCCACTAAGCCTTTGAACTGCTCAAGTGTTAAACGGCCTTCTAAAATGTCACTCATGTGCACGTCAACAGCTGCAAATCCAGCGCGGTTAAACGCAGCAGCCATTTCAATATGTGAGTTAACCCCTTGCTCACGCAAGATAGCCATTTGTGGTTTTGCACCGGTTGCAATATAAGGCGCTGCAATGTCTTCGTTTAAATCGAAACTTAACTTCACGTTTAGACCTGGGTCTTTGGCGTCAAATTTAGCATCAAACTCTTGCTTAGCACACTCAGGGTTATCACGAAGTGCCTGCATTTGATAGGTCGTTTCAGCCCAAATAGTACGAAGTTCAGTACGTGTATTACTCAGTACCGCTTTACCTGCGCGGTTAAATACCACCGTGTCTTCGCTATTTAATGAGCCGATTTCATGGCTGATAGCTGTTAAACCGTGTGCAGCAAGTACACCGTGTACTGCGCTCAAGTCGCTGTTACGCACTTGAATCACACCACCAAGCTCTTCATTGTAAAGCGCTTCAATATCGCTACCTACCAAGCCATCTAGGTTCACAGTCACACCTGTGTGACCCGCAAATGCCATTTCCGTCACTGTAGTAAATAAACCACCGTCAGAACGGTCATGATAAGCAAGTAGCTTTTCATCAGCCACTAACGCCTGCATCGCGTTGTAGAAACCTTTTAATAACTCAGGATTGTCAACGTCCGGTGTTTTATCACCTAGCTGCTTATAAACTTGCGCCAAGCTTGATGCACCCATGCGGTTTTGACCAGCACCTAAATCTAATAAGATAAGTGATGTTTCACCTTTATCTGTGCGTAATTGCGGCGTTACTGTTTTACGAATGTCTTCAACACGACCAAACGCCGTAATGATCAACGACAATGGTGAAGTAACTGATTTTTCTTCGCCATTTTCGTCCCACTTGGTTTTCATCGACATAGAGTCTTTACCAACCGGAATGGTTAAGCCAAGTGCAGGGCATAGCTCTTCACCCACGGCTTTAACCGCTTCATACAGACCCGCATCTTCACCAGGGTGACCGGCCGCCGCCATCCAGTTAGCTGATAGCTTAATATTCTCTAAGCTGCCAATGTTTGTTCCTGCGATGTTAGTCAGTGACTCGGCCACTGCCAAACGTGCTGATGCACCATAGTTAAGTAATGCCGCAGGTGTACGTTCACCCAATGACATTGCTTCACCATGATACGTATCATACGTTGCCGCTGTTACCGCACAGTTTGCAACTGGTACTTGCCACGGGCCAACCATCTGATCACGGGCAACTAAGCCCGTTACGGTGCGGTCACCAATGGTGATCAAAAAGGTTTTTTCAGCAATTGCTGGCAAACGTAATAAACGCTTTGCAGCCTCTTCTACATCGATGTTAGCAGTTTCAAGGGCACTGCCCTCAACCTGTTGAGAAGTCACATCACGGTGCATTTTAGGCGCTTTACCTAACAATACATCCAGCGGTAAATCCACTGGATTGTTGTCAAAGTGGCTATCAGCAACGGTTAGATGACGCTCTTCAGTAGCTTCACCAATTACCGCATATTGTGCACGTTCACGCTTACAAATGGCTTCAAAACGGTCAAAGTCTTCAACGCCTACTGCTAATACATAACGTTCTTGCGATTCGTTACACCAGATTTCGTGTGGTGCCATACCCGGCTCATCGTTTGGAATGTTACGTAGTTGGAATTTACCACCACGGCCACCATCATCCACCAATTCAGGGAATGCATTAGATAAACCACCCGCGCCCACATCATGGATAAAGGCAATAGGGTTTTCATCACCAAGCTGCCAACATTTATCGATAACTTCCTGACAACGACGTTCCATTTCAGGGTTTTCGCGCTGTACCGAAGCAAAGTCTAAGTCTTCGTTAGATTGGCCCGATGCCATTGACGATGCAGCACCGCCGCCTAGGCCGATATTCATGGCAGGACCACCCAGTGCAATCAGTTTTGCACCGACTGGGATTTCACCTTTTTGGACATGGTCGGTACGAATATTACCTAACCCACCCGCCAACATAATTGGCTTGTGGTAACCACGCACTTCTTCGCCATTGTGGCTGGTGACTTTTTCTTCGTAAGTACGGAAATAACCCAGTAGATTTGGGCGACCAAACTCGTTGTTAAATGCCGCGCCACCCAGAGGCCCTTCAGTCATAATGTCTAATGCGTTAACAATACGCCCAGGCTTACCAAAGTCGCTTTCCCAAGGTTGTTCAAAGCCCGGAATACGCAAGTTAGATACGGTAAAGCCCACTAAGCCCGCTTTTGGCTTAGAACCACGGCCAGTGGCACCTTCGTCACGAATTTCACCACCAGAGCCCGTTGAAGCACCAGAAAAAGGCGCTATAGCGGTTGGGTGGTTGTGAGTTTCAACTTTCATCAAGATTTCAATATTCTCTTGATTATAAGTGTACTCACCCTCTTTATTTGGGAAAAAACGACCTGCTTTAGAGCCCTTCATAACCGCAGCATTGTCTTTATATGCCGACAATACATTTTCTGGGTGATTTTCAAAGGTGTTCTTAATCATTTTAAACAATGATTTAGGTTGTTCAGCACCGTCGATTGTCCAATCTGCATTGAAAATCTTATGACGACAGTGCTCAGAGTTTGCTTGCGCAAACATAAATAATTCGATGTCGTTCGGATTACGCCCTAACTTTTGGAAGTTTTCTACCAAATAGTCAATTTCATCATCTGCTAATGCAAAACCTTGCTCTACGTTTGCTGTTGCTAACGCTTCACGGCCACCGCCTAAAATATCAACCGATGACATTGGGCTAGGTTCATCAACACTAAATAACTTACCAGCACTTTCAAGCTCAGAATGCACGGCTTCAGTCATGCGGTCGTGTAATAGTGCCGCCGTTGCTGATAATTGCTCAGCGGATAACTCGCCTTCAACATAATACGCAATACCACGCTCAACACGGTGTACTTGGCTTAAGCCACAGTTGTTTGCAATATCGGTTGCTTTTGACGCCCAAGGTGAAATCGTGCCTGGACGAGGTGTAACCAAAATTAACTGACCCGCTGGCTCATGCTCAGCGATTGTCGGACCATACTCCAACAGCTTGTTTAACTTAACCAATTCGGCTTCAGATAGTTCACTTGTTAAATCAGCAAAATGCATGAATTCAGCATAAATACCTGTGATAGGTAGGTTCGCGTCAACGCAGCTTTTAAGGATTTTTTGAACTCTAAAATCAGACAGTGCAGGTGCACCACGTAAGATCAACATAGGTATTTTCATCCGGGGTTAGGGATTGAACGATATTTTGGGTCGCCATTATAGTAGAAATAGCGGTTAGGTTTAACCCAAAATTGTCAAAACTCGTAAAAAATCCGTGCCCTCATTTGCACTGCCTCGCAAAATCTGTGTTTGTTGTATACAAAACAAGGTACTGGGAGTTTTGCTTTCAGTCGGTAATTTCGATAACGTAGTGCACAGAACCTCGCTAAAAGGCCATAAAATGCAGCAATTAATGACGTATCTAACGATTGTCATAGTACTGGCAATTGCTGGCTGTGATAAAACACCTCCCAATCAATTAGAAAGAATTAAGGAACAGCAAGTAATTAAAGTTGGCACTTTGGTGGGTCCAAGTAACTACTTTCAATCGCAACAAGGTGAACAAGGCTTTGAATATGAGCTCAGTCATCAATTTGCGCAATACTTAGGCGTTGAGTTACAAATAGTGCCTTTTTTCAGTTTGTCTGAGTTATTTGCTCGCTTAGACAAAGGCGATTTGGATTTAGCCGCTTCAGGACTGAGTTACCATCCACAACGCGCTTACCGCTTTGGTCCAACCTATCGAGAAGTAAGCCAGAAACTCGTTTATAAACAGGGCCGTACTCGACCTCGCAGTTTTGCCGACATTGACGAACCGATTGTGGTACTCAATGATTCTAACCATGCCTTATCTCTTGAGCAGGCACAATACGAATACCCTAGCTTAGAATGGCAAACAACCTCCCATCTCGATGAAGAAGAGCTACTACAAGGCGTGATAGATGAAGAAATTCAGTTTACCATTGCCGACTCTCATACCCTTGCTCTGTTTCGACGTTACCATCCCAATATCAGCATTGGGTTTTCTGTTACGCATTCAGATCAAGTCGCGTGGGTACTAAGAAACGATAGCGATGACTCGCTCTATGCACTGCTATTGCCATTTTTTAATACCGTTGCACACGACAAAACCCTCTACACCTTAGAAGAAAAGTATTTTGGTCATGTTAATGAATTTAATTATGTGAATACTCTGTCATTCGTTAAAGCCACCCGTAAAACATTACCAAAATACCGTGCTTGGTTTGAACAATACGCCAGCCCACTTGATTGGCGCTTACTTGCCGCTTTAAGCTATCAAGAGTCTATGTGGAATCCGCGTGCTAAGTCGCCTACAGGTGTGCGAGGCATAATGATGCTCACCCAGCCAACAGCCAAGCAAGTGGGTGTCACAAACCGCCTTAAACCTGAGCAAAATATTCGGGGAGGCGCTAAGTATTTACAAAAATTATTGAAACGAATTCCGAAAAGCATCGGTCAACCTGATAGGACATGGTTTGCATTGGCGTCGTACAATGTTGGTTGGGGGCATGTCAACGATGCGAGGAAAATTACCAAACAGCAAATGGGTGATCCAGACAGCTGGGCAGAGGTAAAAAAACGACTACCCCTTCTAATCAAAAAACGCTACTATCGAAAGACCAGATATGGATATGCGCGTGGCGATGTTGCCGTTCAGTATGTTAACAACATCCGTCGATATTACGACGCGCTGATATGGTTAGATGAAAACGGAGCGCTTGATACAAAAGCTGGCAAATAAAATGCATCTTTTCGATGCGAGTGTCATGCGATTGCAATACATCCCTGCAATTCTGCCATATGTGTTTTTTCTCTCACAAATAAGGAGGTGCCGATGCTTAGAAGACGTCGAACTCACCAATTTAAACGAAACACCCAACATTCTCAGGCGAATCGCCGCCGGGTTATTATGAAAAATAACCACAAAAAAGTGTTATTACGTCGTAAACTATTTGCGCAACAACAAATGGAAGAAATTGCGGCTCAGCCTTGAGTCGCTTGCTTTGCTTTTTTAGCCGCTTTAATCTCTTTTCTACGACGTTTAAAAAAGTTTGACAGTTTTTCTGCACACAACTCAGCAAGTACGCCCTGCGTTACCTCTACTTGGTGATTCAATTTAGGTTCATTAACGATATTCATCACTGACCCCGCTGCACCTGTTTTAGCATCCGGCGCGCCAAATACTAAGCGTTTTAAACGACTGTGTACGAGTAACCCCGCACACATGGGGCAAGGCTCTAACGTGACATATAAAGTACAGTCAACCAAACGATAATTTTCGAGTACTTTGCCAGCTTCTCTCACGGCTTGCATTTCTGCATGTGCTGATGGGTCATGCTGGCAAATAGACTGATTCCACCCTGTCGCAATTAATTGATTGTCTTTTACAATAAGTGCGCCCACCGGTATCTCATTTTGCTGCTCAGCTTGATCAGCATAAGCCAACGCCTGTGCCATCCAATATTGATCTTGCTCTAATTCCGTCATGAATTTTATGTCGTGCTACTATTAATAAGGATTCGTCAAGAGCAAATATACCACATATTATTGCTAAAATTACCAAAATGACGTGGCTCAACACGGCACACTTACGCTATAATTCGCCGCTTTTTTTATTTCTTGAGCTCAAACACACGGGTATAACATGAAATTTCCGGGACGCCGTAGGCATAAACACTATTTTCCAGTGGAAGAAAAAGACCCTCTAATAAACCAATTGGGCAATGACGACAGATTAAAACGCAGCTATATATGTGGCATTGACCAAATTGTCGTAGATATTGAAGCCAAAGTAGATCAAGCCTTTCTTGATGAATTTGGCCTGCAGCGTGGTATGTCGCAAGTGATAGCCAGTGATATTACCAATGCGTTATACGAGCGTTTAAAGCGCGAAGATATGGTTGATTACGAGTTTGCTGGTGGCACCATTGGTAATACCATGCACAATTACTCAGTGCTTGCAGATGATCGCTCAGTACTACTTGGCGTAATGAGTGAAAATATCAATATAGGTAGTTACGCTTATAAGTTTTTATGTAATACATCTAGCCGTGTTGACCTTGATCACTTACAACCTGTTGATGGCCCTATTGGTCGTTGCTTTACATTGATTGATGACAGTGGCGAACGCACATTTGCTATCAGCGCTGGATTAATGAACTATCTGCGTCCTGAGTCTATTTCACAAAGCTTGATCCAAGATGCGTCAGCCTTGGTGATTAGCGCATATTTAATGCGTACCACTGGTGATGAAACAATGACGCAAGCAACCATGCAAGCGGTTGAATATGCGAACCAAGCTGGTGTACCTGTGGTATTGACTTTAGGCACTAAGTTCTTAATCGAACAAGACCCTAGTTGGTGGGCTGAATTTGTCGCAAAGCATGTCGATATTTTAGCAATGAATGAAGAGGAAGGTGAAGCGATTACAGGTTTCTCTGATCCGCTACTTGCTGCCGATAAAGCGCTTGATTGGGTTGATTTGGTTATCTGTACAGCTGGGCCCAAAGGCTTATTTATGGCAGGTTATGTTGAAGACAGCGTAAAACGTGAAACTGAATACCCTTTATTACCTGGTGCTATTCCTGAATTTAACCAGTACGAATTCTCACGTGCGATGCGGAAAGCTGATTGCCCAAACCCAATTCGTGCTTATAGTCATACTGCACCTTATATGGGTGGCCCAGATACCATTAAAAATACCAATGGGGCAGGTGATTGTGCGCTAGCGGCCGTTTTACATGACTTATCTGCGAACGAGTATCACAAACTGAATGTGCCAAACTCGGCAAAGCATGAACAAGCAGCCATCACTTACTCGTCTCTTGCACAAATTAGTAAATACGCTAACCGAGCAAGCTATGAAGTATTGGTACAGCACTCTCCACGTCTTTCTCGTGGATTACCTGAACGTGAAGATTCACTGGAAACTTCTTACTGGGATAAATGATACCCAGTAAGAAAAAACACTGAGCTCAAGTTAAAAAATGGCCGTGCCGAGTTCTTCACTTAAGAATTCGAGTGCGGCAATACCTGCCACAGAATTGCCAACCTTATCAAGTCCAGGTGACCATACAGCCACCGTAAACTGATTTGGCAACACCGCAATAATACCACCCGCCACGCCTGATTTACCCGGCATACCAACACGATACGCAAAATCTCCCGCTGCATCATACAAACCACTGGTAAATAATAACGAGTTTAATTGCTTCGTTTGCTTAGCTGTCAATAACTGTTGTTTACTGTGTTGGCAATAACCTTGATTTGATAAGTATGAAAAGGTCTTAGCCAGCTCCACACAATCTAGTTCAATCGCACAATAATTAAAATAAGACCACAACACTTCTTCTACGTCATTGTTAAAGTTACCGAATGACTTCATCAAATAAGCCATCGCCGCATTTCTATACCGATGCTCAAATTCAGACTGTGCAACTCGTTTATTTATTTTAACTTTGTCATTGCCTGATTGTGCGCGATAATGCTCTAACATTGTATGAATTGGCGCACCTAAGCGAGAATATAAGGCGTCGCACGTCACGATTGCCCCAGCATTAATAAATGGATTTCTTGGTAAGCCATTTTCGAACTCTAATTGAGTCAGTGAATTAAAAGCGGTACCTGAAGGCTCTTTTCCCACACGCTGCCATAACTCATCACCGTAGCGTTGTAGTGCCAAGGTTAAGGTCATTACTTTTGATACAGACTGCACTGTAAAACGTGCGTCAATATCACCTGCACTGAAGCTTTGACCATCATTGGTTTGAATTGCAATTGAGAACTGCCCTAAGCTTTGCTCTGCAAGCGCAGGTATGTAGCCGGCGACAGTGCCTTGATACAGTAAGGGCTTTATATGATCAATGACTCGATCTAATACTGCTTGATAATCAGCCATAGTTTTTATTAAAAAGTGAAAAGAAGCCGAGTCTAACATAAAAAAAGGACCTATCTAGGCCCTATTCATCTTAAATGTCGAGATTTATCTCAGCTTAACGTAATTCCATTTCCTGGATGATTTCGTGTGCTATTTCCGGTGTTGTGCTAACAGGCTTTGCATGTAAATTGGCTTTTAACTGACCTTTACGATGTTTAAGTGCGGCATCTAATTTTTTTGCTGCACTTGCGATCGCCGGGTACATTACTTCATTCTCACCTTTGACTGAAATACTCACACCTGAATAGGTAGTTGTAATTTCAGTGTAAAACTTTTTATGCTCGTTACTGATAATTATGTCAATCGACAACAGTGAAGGAAAGTGACTCGCTATTTTGGCAAACTTTTCTTGGACGTGGCTTTTCACTGAATCAGTAACATCTACGTGGTGGCCTGAAAGATTAATTTTCATAGGGTATCCTTTTTTTTGCTTACCTCACTAATAGTATTGAGGCCATTCTCAGAATACTCAAGATCAAAATGTAAGATATTTTTAATAAATTGCAAACTCATGACTTAGGTCATAGTTCAATGTTACACCTTATTAATGAAAATCATTCGGTTAGTTCGAAATACGCAACATTCAATCATCACTGATATATGACGCCTCCATTGCTGCACTCCCTAATCAATCGATACTTACACCTCCAACAATTATTACTTAACCTCAGGTTTAGATAAGGGTTTTGGAATAGAAAATGTTTTGAAAACAAACTTACGTACAATCCAATGATGATATTTTGTGCAATATCAAGGCGCTTTTATGCAGTAATAGCGGGCTATTACAAATGAAAGCAACCCCGAGAGTGAGAAAAATTAGCTTTATTGGGCAAATTCGCTTATCCAGAGCTGAGGTTACGTATATAAATACAATTAAAATTACCTGCATGGGTGATAAAGTTTCATTTATCCTTGTTTGCACTATATTGAATAAATCTGTGACCTTCATACATTAGGACAAGCCTGTGACACCACCACGAATTCTAATTATTGACGATGAAGATTTCTACCGCACGTTATTACAAAAAACCTTTGCTCATTTCACGGTAGATGTTGCGTGCTCAGGTGAGCAAGGTGTAGAACGTGCACAAGCTTTTAAACCTGACTTAATTCTGCTTGATGTGGTTATGACTGGGATTTCTGGGTTTGAAGTATGTACGCAACTTAGAAATATGCAGGTCATGCAAACAACACCCATCGTGTTTATTTCTAGCCTCACTTCCGTTGATGGCCATATCAAAGCTTACGAAATAGGCGCCAACGATTTCATCTCTAAAACAGTACACCCAGATGAAATTAAAATTAAAGTTGAAGCCATTCTTACGGCTGAACAGCAACACTATGAAGCACTCGATACCATTGACGAAACGGAGTCTCTGTTACTTGATTTACAAAAACAAAACGCCTACATGAAGGCCATAAGCTTATTTATGCAGGCTAGCCATTATTGTGCTGATATGAAAAGCCTAACACAAGTATTACTCAATACTGTGCACTCATTAAACCTCAATGGTGTAATTCACTTTAAACAGACTAAAAACACCGTTAGCTCATCCAATCACGTTGCCAAACTAGAAAAAGAACTACTGAGCCACCACAAAGATCTGGACCATATTCATAAGCTTGCTCAAGGGGCGGTTATTTTTAATTGGCAATCAGTGGCGTTTTTAGCTAAGAATGTTGGTGAACAATTAGATGTTATTGCACACCTAATGGATGCACTTGAAATGGCCATTACGCATATTATGCGTCAAGCCAGCTTGGTCGCGCAGATCCTATCAATTGAAACCCATAACAAAGCCATTTTAGACAGTATTCAGAGCTCGGTTAATAATTCGAAAAGCCACTTAAAGTCTCAGCTTTTTGAGTCTGGGTTGGTGTCTCAGTTTGATTTACAAGATGAAAGTGACTTAGATAAACTCATTACAGACTCTGGTGATGATCTTTACCAACTCATTCACAACTTTAATGGTAATGCCGAGAAGGTAACCACCTTATTAGGTACCCTAAAAAAACCACCACACGAACTACGCTTTCTCTTTAAAGAAAACCCTCAAGATTCTAACAATGTACTGTTTTAAAAGCACCAATGGTTTAACTCACGACGCTGGTACTGCTATACCGACCTGAGCTAAACGCGCTTGACGCCATTGTAACCAGCTAAGATTAGCATTCGACTCAATAAAAACGCGATACTCTGACACTTCTAAGTTGTGCGTCGTATTTGCAAGCTCTAATAATAATAAGGCACTATTTAAACTGAGCCACAGTGTATGTTGTGTACGGCTAAAATTAAACGCATCTTGCGCTGACAATATAGCCTGAGGAACATCGCCATTTGCTTGATGATATTGTGCATCTAAGTAAGCCTTTAACGCTGGTTTCTTAACTTGATCAATCACTGCTTTTGCAGCACTAAAGTTATTTTCTCTTAGATATAGCTTACTTAAGGCCTCGACAGCGCTAAAAAAAACCCATTCATTGTCTGGTGTAACTGGCATTCGTAATACTTCATGAAAAAAGTGCTGTTTCTCCTCAGTAGTCGCTGCAAATAAAGCAAAGTGATAAAAGGGCAGCATATAGTGAGAACCATCCAGTTCATATTCAGCCAATAACGTTTTGGCTTGATAAAGGTGATCATAACTGGCTTTGTCAAAGCCAAATTTACGCGCCTTAATTGACAACAACGTATATGCACGAATTTCCTGTACCGGTTTTCTTGCTAAACGCGCTAAGCTGGCTGCTGCATATAAATACGCTTTGACTTTGTCATAGTCACGGTTGTCATGAGCCAAATCAGCAAGTGATTTATTCACCTCACTTTGTAAACCATATAGCAAAGTGTCTGAGAATAGCGTATTCGCCTGCTCATAAAATGCCAGTGCCAGCGCTTGCTTGCCTTTTGCGGCAAATAACGCACCTTTTAGCCACTTGCCATAAGCATAATACAAGGCATGTTGTCGTTCCGCACTTAATGTTAAAAGCTGCTCTATGTAACCATCAGCAGCATCAAACTTGTCTTCATCTATAAACCGTTCAGCTAGTTTTTGTAGCACACTTAAGTTTAGTGGGAACTGGCCATTTAATAACACTAACTCTGCAGAAACATTCGCACTTCGCTGTTGAATAAAATAACGAGAGTTACTCAATATACGCATTTGTTCTATGACTTTACCACTCAACTCAGTCATATCTTGCGCGTATAAATAACTGACCCATTGCCGTTCATAACCTTGTATTAAAAGCTCAAACATATAGGGCTGAAATAGCTTAGTGGCTTCATTATAATTTTCATACAGTGTGCCCGAAAACAAAAGCGCCGTGTTATCCTTTTGCAGCGTATGATAAGTCATGTAAGGCGAGTTAAAAAACTGCCCTTCATTCACATGTTCTAGTTTATTACTCGGTATATTAAATTCACTACTCAGTAATTGATTTAATTGCTCAGTTTCTTGAGCCAATTTTTTATTGCTTTGTAAAGTAAGTGGTAAAAATACACTATCAAACTGAGAATCAACAAAATGCTTGCCATTAAATACGCTACTTGCTGAAATGTATATAATGAAAAATAAACTGATACAAAGTATAACCCCAGCATAAACAAACGAGTTATAAGAGCGCTTCTTATAACTCGCACTCTTATCTTCACAACTTAAAGGTGTTGCGTTGCTTAACTTAACGGATAATGGCTCTATTTTGTTCGTTGCAGGTCTTACGCTGTTTAATTCAATAGACGCAGACTCTGGTTTCGTTATTGAATGTACATTGCCTATATCTTCTAAAGGGATATTCCATTGATAACCTTTTTTAGGAAAGGTTCTAATGGCACTTTCACCCAGTAACGCACGTAACTGACTGATGTTTTGAAATATGACTTGTTCTGACACCACTTTGTGTTGCCATACTGATGCCAATATTTCCTCTTTACTAAACACCCTTGCTGGCTCACTAATCAGTAAAGTAAGTAACTGTATTTGGGTATGGTTCAATGAAACAAACTGCTGTTCTTGGGAAAGTAAACCTTGCTCTACATCAAATTGAAAGTTTAAAAAATTAATCATTATTATTTTATAGCAACTGTCATTAGTTGATAGATTAATCTTTAAATGGGTATTTGCAAACCAAAATAATCCAACGTTCGCTTTGCTGCAAAATAAATAGATTGAATTTCAAACAACAAGTACGTCCTTATACTTACTGTTTGACAATAATAAAAACTATAAACGCCGTATATCCATCCAATTAACCGACAACCGAGCTTCAAGCCCTTGCAATGACAATGTATGCTCACCTTCGGGTAAGTTGATGTGTACATCTTGGACAACTTGCCACCCTTGCTCAGACGAAGTCGAAAATGACGTAATTACTCGATCATTAAGCTTAACTTCAACACGCTTGCTGCTGCCCGTATGATACACCCTCGGCTGCAAAGCATATTGCCCCGCCGTTGATACATCAATTTTGTACTGTGCTTTCGCCAAGCCTAAGCTTGCAAACACGCGGTCCTCTTTCGCTTCTTGAACTGAGTTCATAACTTCAATATCAGTACCTTGTGAAAAGGCCTCCCCTTCAATTTTACCTGGTATGGCATGTGTAATATAGGCCGATGTGTCAATCGTTTCGCTGTGCAAGCTCGGCCTATCACCATAATAAGCAACCACAGAATAACGCGCTTTATGTGGTAGAGGGTTTAAGTCTGTAACTCGCCCATTTATACCAGAGCCAACAATAACCTCTTTATGATTATTCAAAAGATCTTGTCTGATCACTTGATATGTTGGCTGTATTTCATCATTGTTTAGCTGCCAACTTAACTCGACTTTCTCTTTAAATTCAGTGAGCTTTACGCCCGTCACTTGCTTTGGATAATTTGCTACTTGTGCATGTACTCGCCTAGCTTTTACGTGTTCTTTTTTAAGCGTGTTCACAAACCAAGTAGAGCCTTCTTGCGACTCAAGCTGTTGTCCAGCGGTATCACGCACTACCCGAAACCCTTCAATTGCCCCTAAAAAGTCCCGGCTTTTTTGAGAACGCTCCAATACATTTTGAATTCCCCAATGCCAAGCGCCACCCTTAGAAAAAAAGGCCTTGCACTCCTTTCCAGTCTTGGTGACACCTTCACTTTTCAACTTATCGGTATCACTAACATAACAATCTGCCATAATTTCGTTCGCGTTACCCACTAAATCATGCACACCATATTTATCGGCTTTATACATACCAACCATAGCGAGCGTTACCTCTTTATCGCTACAGTTCTCAATATTGTAAGCTGCAGTGTAAGACGCACCGTATAATTTTTCAGACATATTTTGAGCATGTAAATCAGCCAAATTAGCCACATCACATATTTGCTCACGCTTTTTACCCTCTGCTTTTATGTATTCTTGTAATCCGCCACTTTCAATAACATATTGCCACTGAGCTTCAGACAACAAACGATAATCTTTGCCCGTTTTACGTGATAACCACTGCGTATACGCAACGGCATTATCATAGTTAATACATACAACAGGATGAAACTCTGAGAACCGATATATATTATTGTCCCAACTACCATCACTCGGACCGCTAAACCACCCTGAATCAATACGATGTGAGCAATTGTTCGCACTTTCATATCCTGTGTCAGAAATAAATCGGCTATATTCAGCAACGGTCAATTCATATTTAGCCATCTGAAATGCGGGCACCGTGACATCATAACTTTCATCATTTTCGGTTTGTACCGTAAAACTCCCTGCGGGAATACTCGCCATTGGCGGCTCAATTACGTCTGCAGCCCAAACCCGATTACCATATAGCAATACCAATGTAGCTAATGTTATTTTTTTCATTCCAGCTCCAATTTACTTTTTTCGAAAAGTTCCAAGGCCACTGTAGGTCGTTACTAACGCGACGTCTTATCAGTTTTATAAAAGTTTCCTATCATATTTATAATAAATAAAATCATAACGTTACAATTTACAAATAGAAAAACACAGCTTAAAACGACAATTCAATATAGGCTGATTAAATTCAGAATAAACCTTTAGACAATAACCCCACTTTCATTGCAAAATAGTCCTGATTTGAGATAACCAAGGAGTAACATGAAGGGTATTAAAAACTTTGTTTTCGATTTAGACGGAACACTTATTTTTGAAGGCAAACCTCTCACTAGCGCACTCAGTGACACGCTCATAGAATTAGAGGCCGCAGGTATTAATACTTACTTTGCAACAGCCCGACCATTAAGAGATACGTTGCCAGTCCTACCCAAACATTTTTGGGATCACACCTTAATTGGATGCAATGGGGCAATGATCAGCAAAGCACAGCAAGTCACCAATGCAAATGCTTTTAATAAAGCACAAATAGTACAGTTACTTGAATGGCTTGACCGTGAAGGCATTGCTTACCTTTATGACGGGCATTACGATTATGCAATTTCAGACAAGCCGCATGAATTTCATCAGTGGGTCGCTAAGCTTGGCACACCTCCAACTTGTAATGCGAGCTTACGTGAACAACAAGTCATCAAACTCTTAGTGCTTGAAGGAAGTCGTTATAAAGAAATAAAAGCCTACTGTGAGCAGCATTTTGATAAGTTCTCTTTTTATCACCATAGTGGTACGGATTGCTTTGATATTGTCACTGAACAAAGCAACAAACTTTCTGCGCTACAATTATTGCAGCTCGACTTGTCGTCAACCATGTGTTTTGGCAATGATCACAATGACGTCGCGATGTTAAATGCGGCAAAAAAAGCGGTTGTGGTAGGTCGTGGTATTTCACTCACCCGCCCCCATACTCTGGTATGCAAAAATACCATACATACACATTTGCAAGCTTTACTCGAGACAAAACGCGCCTCATAGCAGAAACGCTTTATATCGATAAGATAAGAACTGAATACCGCCTATTTCAGTTCTTATTTATGGATAGCATGGTCGCTTTAATCGAGGTTTTGTTCTAAAAATACCGACTTTTCAATTTGTTCAAAAATTGAGTTGTAATATTGTGGTTCAACAATCATGTCAGATTCAACAACTTCTCCACTGCTATTTAAACGCTTTGCAATGGCATTAATCCTAACTCTTGTGATCCCTTTTAGCTGAGTCACATTGGCTGAGATATCAATGGAAATCGTATCATCTAGGTTATTATCACCAAATACCCAATTAAGGCCCAGAGTAAAATACGTGGCAACTGCTTTTGTGAATACTTCTGTGCCATTCGTTTGTGTCGTCGTACTATTTGCTAACACCACACCAGCATCAGAGTCAGAAGATGTCAGAGTAAACCCTCTATCTAACAATGCATTTATCAACGCTTTAAACACCACCAATTGAGTCGTACTATCGTATTCTTTCGTTTGCATACTGCGCACTTCTAAAGTCGACATTTGCTGTTGTTTTGATGCACATCCAAGTACACTTATCACGCATAACAATACGCTAAAATACTTCAGTAAATTCATTAGCTCTTACCTGTTAATTAAAATTTACTGCGGTGATAAGCAATTGAACTCACATTACTTAGCTGATCAAATTTGATGATGACCGTTAACGTATTCGAACTAACCTGACTACTGCCTTGCTCGGCAGAAACAATCCCTCCTCCGTTGCCAGAAAAGTACCCTAGAGTTCCTCCTGAGGTCTGATAAACTTGTTCTTTTGAAAACTTATCATATACCCACACTTCATTTCCGCTTGGTGCTGTTTTAACTATATTTGGGCTACCAAGTGCAGCAACCACATCCGTTGATGGCATACCATTTTTTATCTCCTTTTGAACTACACCTACTGTTAATCTATCCACCTTTTCTGAATTACTTTGTTGCACACTCTGACAGCCAACACACAGCGTCATCCATGTAGCAATAAACAATCCTAATTTACCTGTAGTCATCATTTTTCCTTAATTAATAGACAAGTTAATACAGTCTTCAATGTAACGAAAAACAGTCAAATTTCATACAGGATATTGCATCCAATATATCAAATAAAATTTTATTCATGTAGCCTTGTTAGAATCACTGATAAATGGACCGAGCTCGCCACGGAATCTACCTTTGAAGAATTGCCTTTTGCGCAGCTTTCGTCAATTTACCTACCACCAGCAAAAATGAATTATCAATCATCCGCTCAATTTCGCCTTGCGGAATTGAGCCATCGAGAATAATGGTATTCCAAAGACGCTTATTCATATGGTAACCAGGAATCACTGCATCAAAGATATCTCGCAGTATTGCAGCTTCATCAGGGTCACACTTTAAATTCATCCACCAATAATCGCTGTCTGCCTTGCCCATTTTGCCTCGGGCTAAGGTGGCAAACATTTTATCTTTTACTTTATACACATCAACGCCTTCACCAAATGGCTGACTCACTGTGGTAAATGGCTTATTTAATAAGTAAGTATTAACTTCAGCTTTTTCCATACTACCTGCCTTAACGATTAAAATAGACATGAATTTAAGTTTTTTACTTCACCGTGACGTTCTATAATCTCTTGATATAAAACGGAAATAAACTCTGCAACTGAGCTCTGCTCTTGTTGTGCAATTTGCTCTAGTAAATGCCACATTTGATTTTCAAGCGCTAAGCTCGTAACAACACCTTGAATTCGAATTGAGCGCTTGGTTGTGTCGTATAGCAACTGTGGTTGCGAGGCATATAATTCACACATATTTACTCCGGGAACAACATGGCTAAAATGATCCATACGATGGTTAGAGTAACCAACGCTGAACAATCTATTAAATTTTATCACGCATTATTTAACTTACATGAAAAGCGTCGTTTGACGTTTGATGACTTTACACTGATTTATTTAGGTAATGAAGACAGTGATTTTGAACTCGAATTAACACATAACCATGCACAAAAAAACCAGTATGAATTAGGTAATGGCTATGGTCACCTCGCTTTCGCGACGCCAGATCTTAATTCGCTGCACCAACTCGCCATTGAGCTTGGTTACCAGCCTAAAGAAATAAAACAATTTTTCAATCACTCTACCTTAATTGCCACCTTCTTTTTTATCACCGACCCTGATGGTTATGACATTGAAGTCATCGAGCGATCCAAAATATATCGTTAACTGAAAATGAGCAAACAACTAATGATTAACCGTACATGTCTGCGTGTTAGTTTGCTGGCAATAGTGAAAGTCTAAAAAATAACTGTCTTTGTCAGGCTCCTTTTTATGCATAATCACATCATACAATAATTGCGCACCCGTTATACCCATTTGAAATGGGTTTTGGCCCACATTTTCAGTTGCAAGCCCTTGTTGCAAGGCACTTAATTGCACTAGCTCGGTATCAGCTGAAATAATAATTGCTTGTTTATTTTGAATTTTACTCTTGTAGGGGCGCAACATTTCAATATATCGAGGGTTAAACTGTGCGAACCCTGCGACAGCAATAAATATCGGCGGGTTAGGTGTTCTCACCATTGCAAGCAGCTGGTTAAGCGCATCTTCTCTTCGGCCCATCGTATAAAAAGGACATCGTTCATACTCTCTCCAAGTATTGCCTTTTTCATGCGGTCCACGCATTTCGCTATTCAAAGAGTAACGAACTCCTTTAATGCGTTCATTCAAATTAGGCGTCGTTTGGTGACCAGATTGAATACAAAACACCTGAGATTCATTGGTGCGATATTTTTTGGCTACCTCTCCTAATGCCTTACCAAAATCAAAGTTATTTGTACCGACATAGGCCAATCTGTAGGTTTGATGTTCGGGTAACAGATCTGAGTCAAAGGTGATCACAGGGATCCCCTGTCGCTTTGCAGCCTTAAGGGCTCCCTCAACTAAAAAGGTTGAATCAGTCGTGGATAAAAGTAACCCGTCAATGCCTTTTTTCACGAGCTCTTCTACTATCAATACTTGTGTACGCACATCCTGATAGTCATCAACACCATCGTATACGCACTCTAAATTGGCATGTGTTTTCGCGAAGTGTACACACCCTTTATAAGACTGCTCATAGAAACTATCATTTTTAGTTTTACCGACAACGGCAATCTTCACCGTCGCAAAGCAATTACTGACACATAACATCGATAAAAGCACAGCCGTTGTGAGTTGTGTTACATAACGACTTAGCGGCTTTCTATACTGCAAAATCATACTCATCCTAGAACGCGATTATACAAACTCAAAATCCCTCGCTGCTCACAATAAAAAGTGACAGCACTCAGATAAGAGTAAAGCAGGTAAAATAAAAGTAAAGGTAATCATTCTATATTGAATAAATTACACACTATTCAAAACTGGAATACAACTGGCTATCGATAAAGGCTTGTTGAAGCTTTGAAAACAACATATCGACATTTAAACGTTCGTCTATATGCTCAAATAAAGAGGTATGTACATCTGCTTTGATTAATTCTTGATAACCACAATGGGTATAACAAAGGTTAACCGGTTTAACCAACTCTTCCATTAATGCATCTATTAATATACACGCTTGCGCCAATACAATTCGCCCTCCGCCTTTTGTTACGACGACACGCTGTGCTGTGCCTATTATTTTTTTACCTGCAATATTTAGATTATAGTCACCGTCACAGTATGACCCAGGCGTGGCATGAACATCACAGGTGATACCAAACGATGCCAAAAAGCCAGTTAAAGCCCGACATAAATATTGGTATGCCAAAACAATTGAATAAGGTTTCGAGGTTGGCCAATGATATAAATGAGATACGTTAATAACACGGTCGGTTTGTGGAACCGGTGCACCACCTGTTTTTCGAGTAAATAATTGCCACCCTATTTCAGATAACGCGCTTTCCAGTGAGGAACTCATGGGCCATTTGTTACCCGCAGGTAAAACCAATGTTGGTACTTTAGTTCGCCATAAAATTAAGCTTTGATCTAACATGTTAGTTTGCAATTGGGCCAATAACGCCGCTTCTTTGTCAAAGACTGTACTAACTGCAATATCAGTATAACGCAGTAGCTTAATACGTGTTTTTTCCATAATAGTCCTTTTCGTGCGGGTCTTAGTCAATGAATAAACAGCTGTAACATCATATCATATGGGGTATTGGTGGGGGACTCTAACGCTCCATACCCAATCTTTTAAAGGTACAATTGCATGACAACCTTAGAGTAAACCTAATTGAATATAAATACCTTGTGAAAAATACACATACACTGCGGTTTCACAGAAAAAATGACGTTATCTAACTATTTACTCTCTTTATGCTGCGCAAGTTCATTTGCGACGTATATATACCTGATCACTGTGCTCAAGTATATATAGAAAGGCGCTATGTTGAAGCCTCTGGAGCAATATATGTTGGCACGAGTGGCGACGAAAAAATATTGAATTGCAACGCCGTTGCAGAATTGGGCTACGCAAAGTTAATTGGAAATCACTTTCAGCGGAGCCCAGCTTTTGACGGTGCAGAAATAGCGGTAATACAAAACCCCCATACCAAATTGATAAGCGCCTAGGCTGCTACTCACCTTTTGAAAATTTCTGGATCAGAATATCGGCAACTTGCTGCTTTACCGCTCTTTTATCATCTGTCGCAACCCCAAAACGTATTGCCAGCTCTGCAATTTCATCATCATTCAGATTAAATGACAGTCTTTGCCGCGTCTTTTTAGATTTCACATCTAATTGTAAAATCTTTCGGATCATATCTGATGGGGTTAACTCTTCATCAATGGCTTGCTTTTTAATGCTTTTTTGCACATCGCTGGTCAAATCAAATGCCATCTGCGTGGCTCGAACGGCTTGTTCTTGTCGTTGCCACTTGGCTTGCTTATCTGTCACGACCTTTACCCTGGGAACAAGTCAATTACGTCACTTACAGGGCGACTCAGTGTCAAAGACACTTCGGTTTCTCCCCCTTCCCAAATTTCAATATTAATACTGTGACTTTCGTCACTTGAGATCAAGCTGATCACTTCACATGGCTCGCCAGATTCATCTTGATAGCGCGGTAAAGTTTGATTTCTGTAGTCTTTTGCATGGAAATAGCACACATAAGGCGTTTCACTTTGCTTATATTTATCCGCTAAGAAATGTGCATAAGCATCGGGTTGCGCGACAGTCGTGATCTCACTTAACTGCTCTTCATCGAAAATACGTGCAAATTCATCCAAAGTAAAAATAACATCCACTTCTTCTCGCTGAATTTTGACCGAAAAGTTAGCAAACTCTTCGCCATCATTGCGTTCAATTTGCAGGAAAGCCACTTTGCCAGATTCACTTTCCAGCACAAACTCGTACTCTGCGTTATGCTGATATTGATAAGTTTGTACATCGGTTACTTTAAGCGTTTGACCTTTAAGCCAACCCGGGTACGCAAATGAATCAATCAGTGTCAGCATATCACCAACGGCTAACTGACTTGGATGAGAGAGCTGGCGCTCTGGCGCTTTTTTAGATTTAAAAAAACCAAACATAAGAAGCCTTATTTACAATAATACCAAACCAAAAAAGGAGGCACAGCCTCCTTTATCAGAGTAAAACAAATTATCCGTTTTGTTTTGCTTTTATACGCGCAAGAATATCATTACTCTTTTGATTTTGCTCACCAATACCCGCTTCAGCAAGCTTCGCTTTTAGATCATCACCATTAGCAGATGCTTCTAGTTGCTTCGCTGCACCGAGTTGATCTTGTCTATCTTGTTGACGTTGTTTAATACGCTCTAACGATTGACGCGCGTTGGTCATTGATGACTCATTAGTATTCAATGTGCTATTTACTGCCATTGTTGCTTGCTGAACACTTTCAGTCGTTTTAACCATCGTTAATTGACGTTGGTTCTCTTTGATTGATTTCTCAGCATCTTTAACTTGTTGCTTTAAAACCACAATATGGTTGCTAAAGCCTGCTAGTACTTGATCATGTTCAGATTTCTCTGTTTCAAAATCACCAATTTTTTCAGCAATTTCCATTGCTAATGCTTCATTACCTTTCTCTAACGCTTGGCCTGCGTATTCTTCATGCTCGGCAATACTGTCATCTAAAGCGCTAATTTTACGCTTGGTTTGCATTTCTTTCGCCATCACTTCCGTTAAGCTTTTCTTGGCTTTATGCAGCGCATTCTGTGCATCCGCTATCTCTTGCTCAAATATGCGAATACCATTCGCATCCACAATCGACTCACCAACTTCTCTGGCACCACCACGTACAGCGGTAAATAACTTCTTTAAAATACTCATAACTTACTCCACTATTATTCGTTTAAATAAGCGGTCACAGCGTCTAAAGCGTCGATTGCATTATCGGCTAACGTTACTAGCTCATGTGTCACTTCATCAAAAGATGAACTCACTGCTAAAGCACCGAATATTGCATACTGATCATCAATTTTAGCGAAAGCACTCAAAGGAATTGGTACATTTAACTTTAATAAGGCTTCGTTCAATTCATGGCGCAGTTCAGTTTTGACTTCGGCTTCATTAAATAAGTAACTGATACAAAGTAGCTGCTCTTCTGTTTGAGTAACAAAAATAGGTAACTCATCATTGCCATCTACAATGACCTGCAACACTTCTTGCTCGCCTTCGTTCGCAATTAAGAATGACTCAAAATTTGCACCTTCAGTTTCAAATAATGCAAGTTTGATTGATAATTCATTTAATTCCATCTTATATACCTTATTCACTATGACATATTATGTCTGAGTTAAGATTTGCATAGCCGACATATTATGTCAACCTTCCATTTTAATTTTTATACAACTCGGCTTCTGTTTGCCATGCCTGACGATAATAATCGTACAACACACCAGAACCCAGTCTATTGACTTCTATACTTTTATTTTCATCAAAAAATTTATTTGGAAAAGCAAATGCAGCTTGTAAATATTCTTGATTAACCCAATTGCTTGGTACAGGAAAATCGTTAACGGCTTTGATTCTTTCACTGGCACTTTGACCTGTTCGAGTTGCAATTGTCCATCCCCATTGACCAAATGAAGGAATATTCTGCTGATATTGCTCAACATGAGCAAACCCAGCTTGCTGCACCGTTTTAGCAATACTAATAAACACATTCTTTGCGTGATACGGAGAAGTCGATTGAATCGATAATGCACCGTCGGGTGACAATAACTGTCTAACATGATTATAAAAGTAATCACTATAAAGCTTATTCAAATCGGGATGATTTGGGTCGGGCAAGTCAATAATAATACTGTCAAACAATAACCCTTCATCAAGCATTTTCTCCACTTCTAAAAAGGCATCGGTGACAATGACTTTGGCGCGAGGATCATTCAAGGCATCGTGATTTAACGCCGATAGCTTAGTTGTTATCTCCGGTAACGCTGAAAAAGGCTGACCTTTCAAACCAAATAGCGACAGTAATTGACCATCTAAATCAATGAGTGTCGCTTCTTTAACCGGCCATTTGAGTACGTCGCGCAGTGCTAATCCATCACCGCCACCGATTATTAACACTCGGTCGTGGCGATTAGCCGCTAACATCGCAGGGTATACCAACATAGTATGGTATATCTGCTCATCGGCACTGGAAAATTGTAGACGCCCGTTTAAGAATAGATCATTAATAGGCATTGCTTGCGTGCGGCTCAATCGCTCAGTCACCACAACATGTTGATACTTAGTCGACTCAGAGTAAATCACCTTATCTTTATACAAAACATTGCTTAAGTCTTTCATCCACACAGAGCCATAACTTAGCAATACTAAAAACAGCCCGAGCAGCAACACATGACATAACAATAACAGCTTAGCGAAACGCACATGCTGATGATAACGCCACAAAAACATCAGCCCCGCAATGACGTTAAATAATGCCGTCCATGCTGCGGCTTGCATTATCGGCAACGCCAACATGATCATCACCCATATTGCTGCGCCAATACCCGCGCCAATATAATCAGCACCGTAAATTGTACCTGCGTTGTTTTCTAAAAATCGCCCATAAACATGCTGACGAATACGCGCAATCAAAGGGATCTCCATACCAATAAAAATACCGAGCATTAATCCAAAAATATATGGTAAAAAACGTGCGGCACTTTGCAGTGATTCAAATATTCTGCCATCAACTACCGCATCAGCAGGTAAGTTATACAGGCTGGAAAATGTATGAGGAAGGGTATAAGTTAAGGCAATAACACTGGCAATAATCAAAATACTACTCATGCCTAGCAGCGCAATTAAACTTTCAAGCCATGCAAATGCAGTAAATGGGTCTTTAAACCAACGGGCTAAAAACGCACCAATCCCCATGGCAACAATCATTGTCCCAATCATGGCATAAATGGCGCTTTCTACAGAACCTAGAACGCGCCCTGCATAGTGGGACAATAAGTATTCATAAATTAAGCCACAGCCAGCAAGAATCGCCATGACACTAATTAGTAAGATATCGTGACCGAGCAACTTAAGGTTGCTGGTCACGTTTTCAGAGTTTTGCGAAGATGCGCTTGTCAAAGTTTATACGCCAAGTAATGTGGCCATAGTGATACCTATCGCAAACGAAATTGCCGCTGAAATTGTTGCTACGCCAATATTTTTCTGACGATTCACTTCATCTGAAATGTCTTTCCCTGCAAGAATTATTTTGATCATCACTAAATGCAACACGATAAATGCGATTATACTGCCCAGTGCTGATACGCTCCAATAAATCAAACTTGAAGTAATCGTGTCTGCCACGTACGGTGCAATCCCAGTCGCCGCTGTTAATGCCAATGCACTGCCAATCAAAAACCCTGCATAGCGGATCCCAACCGCAATATTGTTATCTAAAATAGCTTGCTGTAAACAATCACCATTGCGATTCGTACGCTTAAATAACTGTACGCGATATTGACTCACTAGCAGTATACAAATATTACCTATGACAAACGCAATTACAACAATAGGTAAGCCATACCAACCTTCTGTTAATACCCAAACTAATGCCGAGCGGATCACAATCGCAACACTTAACACATGACCAAAATCAATCAGGGCTGCGGTAATATTGCCTTTGAGGATCTCGCCATGTAAATCGACCTTTTTCAAGGCCACTTTATCTTGAAAGAAGTGCCCTATTTTAATTAAAACGATTCCCACCAAACCATAACCAGCCATCTGGGTCGCTTCTTCTAATAATGAATCAGCAAAAGCACCACTGGTAATACCGGTTAAGACCACTGCGAGTCCAGCAAGCCCACCCGCAAAACTTAATCCAAATGCAAAGTTATCTTTTTCTGTTATTTCATCGTTCGCATGGAGGTTTGAGACCCACCCTTTTATGTATTTCAGGCTCACAAACAACGCAATGATAATAATCATATCTATCAATAGCGCTTGAAGAGACCAAGCCGTTAATCCGTTAATTTGGTACATTTTTATAAACTCCGCTATCTAATTCGTTATTTTCCTCGGCTAACACCGCGCGAGGTTCTACTTGAGCTATTACGCACCGAGCCAGAATTTGACTTAGCATAGCTACTGTTTCTCGAGTAACTACTGCGCGTTGCTGATGATGGGGTATGGCTACTACGACTCAATCCTGATGCGCCAGCTTTGGTCTTGGCATAAGGGCTAGTAAACTGCTTCCCTTGGCTTTTATAAGACTGGCGAGTGCGCTGTTCAACCGCGGTTTGACGCTTATAGTTACTATAACTGGTATAGCGTTTTCGTCCATAATCGTTGTAATAACTATACTTCCTGTGTTTGCTCCAACGGCCATACTCCACTCCTCCAACGAGATCACCAAACATTCGATACATGCCATACCACATCCAAAAATTGGTGCCATTAGATTGGGTTTCCCATTGCCCGTAATTGGCATTTCCTACTAATTGATTACCGACACCGGCTTGGCCATTGGCGGCATCTTCAGCCGCTTTACTAATGGCCCCTACACGTGCCAGCGTACCATTTGACATATCCGCCAATACATTAATTGGGTCGGTTAATGCGTCTGCAAATAGACTTCGCGTCGCGGCTTCTTTTAATAACATCGCTTGCGTAATAATGTCATCACTGTGCATCGTTGGCTCTGGTGCTTTCAACTGACGATAGCGGGTGAGTAAATTTTGATACAAAGGGCCTTGCGTCGTTGCATCTTGCGCGACAAGTTCTGCAATGGCACTAAATTGTGGGTTTTGCTGACTGAGTACGTTGCCATATTCACTGAGTAATACCGCATTTCGTATTTGTTTTTTTTCAAGCGCTTCACCTAAGGCATTAATCTCACGTGAAGCTTCTTGTAGTGTGTATTTGATTGTTTGTTGCGTACGTTCTTCCTTCGATTCACAACCCAGCATTAAGCTAAACAAACAAAACAGACTAATCAGTTTCCAAACTTTAAAATCGGACATTCATTGTCACCTGATCTGCTTTAGTAAAAGTTTAAGCCCCCATTCTACATACCCCGGCAAGATAACCAAGTGCTTCTCACTAAAAATCCCTATTTGTGTAATAAATTACTTGGCGCAAATAAATTATGTAAGCTGTTATTTTAATTTAACTTAATTCTTTATGCATAACCAAAATGGGAATATGCTGTTACAATTACATGGGGTAATTAATGCATTATGCACATAAGATATCCACACCTTTACGGTAATTATTGTCATATTAAAAACACTTTAAACTTGATATTCGGAAACGTTCAATGCCATTTAGACAGTCAATCAAAATCATCGCCGTACTACTTTTAATCATGCTGCTTATTCAGCTACTTAACACAGTAACAAATGGAATCATTTCACAGTTTGGTATTATTCCTCGTACCACAATGGGATTAATCGGGATTCCATTAGCACCTTGGATACATCACAACTGGCTACACTTAGCATCAAATGCGATCCCACTGGCTTTGTTATCGTTTCTTGCTCTACAAAATGGGTTTAAACAATATATTCTCGTGTTCGCTTTTATTACGCTCGTCGCTGGCAGCGGTGTTTGGTTATTAGGCTCAGCGGCACATCATGCTGGCGCCAGTTTGATGATATTTGGATTATGGGGTTACTTACTCGCCTTGGCTTTTTTTCAACGTAACGTTAAAAATATTTTCATCGCTATTGTGGTCTTTTTTATTTACGGAGGACTTGCTTTTTCACTGCTCAGCTATCAGCCAAACATAAGTTGGAGTAGCCACTTTTTTGGCATGTTAGCTGGTTTACTCGCCGCTCAGCTGTTCAAAAATAACGGTGTTAAATAGTATGGCCTTGCAGCTAAATAACTCCGTAACATACCCGGCTTATCCGAAGGTCAAAAACCAGACGGCCACTGCACTATTAAAGCTTCAGCTCCTACCATGAAACCAAGCTATCACTCTAAAAAAGCCTTATCTTAGAGCTCGCTACACTGCCATAAGATAAGGCTCTTGGCCTTGATGTTTTGCTTTACGTTTAAAACTCCCTTTGCCTTTCTTTGCTTTCTCAACTTTGGCTTTAAACAATGGGCTTGTAACCAATGCTTTAAGCGCATTGTCTTTTATTTCACCACGTTGGTGGGCATGTTTATTTGACATGCATGACCTCTCCATTAATTAATATAAATGCCTATTTATTATCAAGTAAACCAATGTATGACGCAATATGCATTGCACTTATTTACCTCTATTTACCTTTTTTAGCTCCACATGATAAATTGCCGTTCCTCTCTAATAAGTTACTTAAGTGAATGTTAAAAATGAAAAAATTAATCTCTCTATGCGCAGTGATGCCTTTAGTTGTCTGCGCACAGCAATATGATTGGAAATTACAACTCGATAGTGATTTAAATGGTGAATTAACAGATGCCCCCATAACCACTCATAAAATGGCAATTGAAACGTATGCTCATATCATTTCTGGTAAATTCTCAACATTGGCCACACCGCACACCTTAAATGGTCAGCTTGAAGCCATACAACTCACTCAAATAGGTTCTGGGTCAACACAAAGAATTCAATTTATTGTCGCTGAAGCCGAAAAACGCACTTATTTCTTGGGCCAGGGCACGCTATCAAACGGCTTTAAAGGCGCTTGGTTTGGCGCAAACAACGATTCTGGTGATTTCAACTTAATAACAGCGGCTCAGCAACCATCAACACCACTACATTGTGCTGAGGTTCTTAACCAAGATCCGTCTGCACAATCTGGTATTTATAGCATTGACCCCGATGGCGGAAGCGCAGAAAATGCGTTCAATGCATATTGCGATATGACGACCGATGAAGGCGGATGGACTCTTATAGGTACTTTTTCTAAATCACAAGCAGGTGGATACCCTCATATAAACCAATACGATAGCTTTCCGGACACCACTCTTTCAGATCCCTCCCATACCGGTTTATATCAAGGTACCCTGTCTCACTTCACTGACGTTAGAGAGCAAGTAGCCTGTACGAGTGGTGGATGTCAATCTGCGTATCAGGTATCAGCAACAACCTCTGAATTAGAAATGATTAGATATACTTGGGGTTATATAGACCAGCAAGAAAAGCAACAACAAGGCTTTGCACTGCCAAACTGTACCGATGCCTATAAATCGGGGGCTTCATATAATAACTGTCTATATGCAAATGATCGTAACAACACCAATGTCATCGGTTGGCAGCGAGACATACATGGCGCAAAGCACTCTTGCTGGCTTGCGCACGGCGTTCATAAACCAAACTCTTTGGGTTCATAACAGTGTGCATACAATGCACAGGCTAATGGGTCTCGCTGGGGACTTCTATGGGTTAGGTAGTGCTAACCTAAAGAATGACAGGTATAGCGCTGCTCAAAGCAGTCTATACCGCGCTTCTATAACATCAAAGTTATTAATCACTTTACAACTGGATAATAAAAGCACAATATATACATACCATAAGGTATGGTATGTATATATTGAAGGAATAGGTTATGTGGAAAGTAAAAGCAGTTTCTGTACCAAAAGATGATTTTTTAGCATCAAAACGCAGCAAGCATAGCTTTCGAGATGCCTTAAGCGCCCCTGTTAGCCAACCATCAATAAGCGCTGCGAAAGCACAACTTAATATATTTTCTCGTATGCCTAAGTGGGTAGATACATTGATGAATATCCGTAACAAAACCGTCAAGTACTTTGGCTTCAAGGTAGCTACAGACAGCACATTACACATGGAAAAAACAGACTTAAAACTCGGCGACTCTGCGGGGTTTATGACCGTTACCTCTGTCCATGATCATGAGATCATTAGTTTTGCTGAAGATAAGCATATGCAGTTTTATATGAGCGTGACAACCGATGGTCAACAAGCAACCGTTTCAACATTAGTCAACCTTAAAACCCCTATAGGCCGATTATATATGGCACTCATCACGCCATTTCATTGGATAATTGCCCGAGTGGTTATCCACAATGCTGTGCAAGAGCAGCGATTATGAATAAAAAAAACCAACAGCTCAGCAAAATACAATGGCTTGAAAAAGCACTCGAACAACTCATCGCGCTTGGCCCGCAACACCTTAGAATTGCAAATTTATGCCAAAATTTTGAAGTCACCAAAGGCTCGTTCTATCACCATTTTAAAAATAGAGATGACTTTGTGCATACATTAATGCAGTACTGGTATGAGCAAACCACGGTCAATTTTATCGCGCAAGCTAACACCCAAAGCTCGCCCTTAGAAAAGTTACAAAAACTTGACCAAGTCATTGCAAGTAATAACATTGAGGCTGAAATACATATTCGGGCCTGGTCACTCACTGAAACATTTATCATCAAACACTTAGAGAAAATCGACACGCAGCGCCAAGCATTTTTAGCCTCATGTTATCAAGAGTTAGGACTCAACCCTGAGCAAGCCACAGATCTGGCTGCAATATCCTATGCCCAATTTTTAGGCCTCTTACACATAAAACCGCAACCCGATGTAACGCAGTGCCTAAAGCTATCAGCATTAATTGCTCAACAATTTTTACCCGTCATACAACAAGGAGATTAACCATGAACTTAACTAAATATTCAGGATATGCTTTATTTTTTACTGGTGTGCTTCACACCATGATAGGGTTGATTTTGGGCTGGCCGACTCTATTAGAAATGCATGACAGTGGTTGGTTTAGCGCCACTATCACCAATGGAGAAATGAACTTCAAAAGGGAAGCCATTATCTGGTTCCTATTAACTGGCGCTTTTTGGATAACATTTGGCCACGCACTGCAAACAATGATTAAACAAGGTCTAAAAGTGCCACCACAATTGGGCTGGAGCTTTATATTTTTAGGCTCCGTGGCTGCCTATATCATGCCCGTATCTGGCGCTTATTTATTTATCATACAAGGTGGGCTTATTGTGTTAAGTCGCAGCAAAACACCACAAACATCAACCGCTATCTAAATCTGTATAACATATTGTCAAAATGAGGAGGGACATACACCTCTTCATTTTCACCAAACCGATGTAGCTGAAAACCACACTCCAGATATCGCAGGCAGTCAGGGGCAACACTGAAAGGGTGAATTATTTTACTGCACATGAGAACTATATGACGCCTTAATTTAGCATCATACATAATCAGAAGCGCTCTTGTATATTGGGTACTTCTACATACTTAGATTCATTCAATGACACACAAGCTGATTTATTTTAAATAATCAACTCGATTGGCATATCGCTACAAATTCACGTATGTGCTTTGATGATGACTATTTCCTACCCCTTCGGTTCAATCCATTGTCGCAATATCTTACGATAAAAACATATTCATGCTAACTCACATTCCACTAAGAACTTTTTTGCCAATTGCACGGTCTATTGTTTACAAAGCACTATCTTCTTATTCACTAACGGAATATAAAATATACATGCCACTATGCAAACAACAATGGATGTTAAAGACTTCAGTTTTAAAGCTTATTATTTATAGTTCTTTGCCAATTTTTCCTGCTATTTTTTTACTGGTTGCATATGATTTATTTGAAATCACTTTAATTGCGAAACTGTGCTCTGAGCACCTTTCAGCATTAAGCTTCAGCGCACCCATTACAATCGCGATGACCGGCTTCACTATCGCTTTATCAATTGCAACCAACAATTGGATATGCCGTGTAAAATCAGAAACATCAACATACTCTAATGACAACATGATGGGAGGGTTAAACGTCAATGTGATAAGAGCTTTAACTGTGGTGAGCCTATTCACTCTCTTCATTTCACTACTACTTTACATGACGACCCCTTTGATATATTCCGTATTAGGGACAACTTCCTCTCCTACATCCGCGGTGGACTTAGCGGTCACCTCGCTCGCTACCGAATATACCAATATACGATTAGTCTCTTGGTTGCCCTTGGTACTCATTTGGCAATGTAATGGCATACTGCGTAGTTTGGGCCATATAAAACCAGCGAGCACAGTACTGACTTTGTGGATGCTCAGTAAATTTGCATTAAGCTATATTTTAATTGGTGATGGTACGTGTGCCCAATCTTCAAATAGCGGCATCATGGGTGCGGGATACGGCCATTTAATTTCTGATACCTGTTTTGCGTTTGTGTCATTATTGATAACGTTTCGCATGCTCGGTATCGATAACATCGTTATTCAGAAAATAAAATGGCGTAACACGTTCAGGCAAATATCAATCACAGGGCTAAATGCAACGTTACAGCAATTGTATATGCCTGTGTGTATTGGTGTACTCACCTATTTTGTTGCAAGCATTGCGCACGAAAAACTACCACTTTTGAGCATTGTATTTCGAATTGAAGCACTCGCTTTGCTAACGCCTATGGTATTCACGGCATCACTGCCAGGCATTCTTGCAGCAAACTGGTGGGCCAATGAGTATTCTCGAGTAAAGTCATTTATTATAAATAGCTTTGCGATAGTTTTTATCATTCAAATCGCCATTGCACTGCTTTTATTTGCTAACGCTCAGTCTATCTTCATCGCGCTAAACTTGAGCAACGTGTTAAAAGCAGATCTAGATGCATTTTTACTGTTTGTACCTATTAGCTTAATTGGCGCAGGCTTTGTTATGCTAACGCAGTCTTATTTAAACGCAATAAATCACGCAACCCAAGCAAATGTACTCAGTCTTAGCCATAAAATTCTATTCACACTGCCTCTGGCTATAATTGGATTGTACTACCTCTCACTAACCGGTATGTTTATAGCCATTGCTGTAGCTAATATGATAACTGCGTTTTTTGCCGTCAAACGACTGCGACAATTATCACAGCAAAATCATAGTCAGCGGTTATCTACTCATGCCAAAAGGACACTCATTAACAACCCTCAATAGAATCAGATAATAATCAAACATCAGGCATTGAGTATGGGCAATCACTGTTAAGCGCGCTCATTTTTTGTTGAGCGTCAATGCTGATATGCTCAACAGGGCCTTGCCACCGTCTTTATCTGTTAAACTGGGTACAAAATAAAGCGCATTGATATGTGCCTTTATCATCCCTTTGCCCGTTGACCATTTTGGTGTCCAATCTGGGCGAGAAAAATCAGATAACATGACTGTGTGCGTCGTCTTTTTATCTGCCTTTGGTAAGGTAACCTGATAATGCGCATAGCTTTTATCACCCTGCCCACCATAGTCTTTTTGCGACAATTTAATAATAAGAGCTCTATCACTTTGATAAGTCACTGTGACGCTTTCGTAGCCCCCTAGAGAACGGGTTGGAATATCATATATCAGCTCAACCCAGGAATTATTCGCCCTGTCGAGCCTTGGCACGCGCAAAAAGCCAATATCAACTTGTCCATTTGTCACTAATCCCCCCTCAAAGACAGCCCGACTTCCATGCGGATCTGTTGCATAGCGCCAATCCTCTGCTATCAGATGCTGTGTATCTGTAAAACTGACACAGCCACTCAATACCATTCCAGCTAAAAAAAGCCCCCTCGAAATACCATCATATTTCCATACCTGTGAATTTAGATGCATATTATATAAGAAGCGATGAAAGAAACAGTAACAGAGACCGTTATATTTTTCATACTATGGTCTCTAATGCGACATTTTGCGATGCACAATTATGGTCGTTGGGCTAAATATTAATTAGCCGTATTTAATAACTCAGCATAATTTACACTTTCACCAACCAGTAATGTTTTTACAGTAAAGTTAGGCTTCATGTCTTGTACTGCTGTTGCTAATCGACGTAAAGGCTCATTGACGTGCTCAAACCCTAACGCCCAAGTACCATATCCCCATGGAATAAATACCTTACACCCTAAATCTTGTGCGGCTTGTACAGCATCCTCCGGTGACATATGCATTTTTCTAGCCCCTCCAGGATATGCAACAATCGGCATCAGGCACACATCTATGTCACCGACTTTTTGCTGTATGTCTTTAAAAATGGGGCTATAACCCGTATCTCCAGCGAAATAGATTTTATGTGTACCATCATCCATTAACCAGCTTCCCCATAAACTTTCATCTGTGTCAAACGGCCCGTGGCTGGAAGTATGATTCGCAGGCAAAAAGTGAAGGTCGGTATTGTTATGTTTGGTTTGTGTATACCATCCCATTTCAGTAATGGGACCTTGCTGATAGTTGACATCATCAGCAGTATCCAGTGGTAAGTACAAAGCCGTGTTGCCATTAAAATGATTCAAAGTTTCACTATTAAGATGATCATAATGATTGTGAGAAACCATGATTGCCGTAACAAAATCTAGTTGGTCTGCTTTTATAGGTGCATCGCCCAAGCGGTTTAAGTCATCAATGACTTTACTGCCAACCCAACCATATCCATCAAACTCACCAAAAACAGGGTCGGTAACGAATGCATCGCCATTGGTTTTCTGTATCAAAAAGCTTGCATGCCCAAGCCAGGTAATATGACCTGCATTGCGGCTATTTATTTCCGCCGCCGGAGAGAGTAGCTTTTCATAATCAAACCCAAACGTTTTATCAATACCAGAATGCGCAAAACTGATCATGCCCGGTTCAACTGTTTTTTTCTCTGTTGGTAATAAAAAGTCAACATCATCATAAGCATGATGAGGGCCGCGGCCTTGATATGTACCAGGATAAATATTTTGATATTTCTTCTCTGTTACCAGGAACAATTCATTCTCTATACGCGTGATATTTTGAGAGCAAGCGCTTAAACACAGGGTACTTAAAAGCGTAAGTAAAAGTCTATTTTTCATTGTTATAATACCTTTTCCTAAAACATGCTCTCATTGTACATTTACGGTTTACCTAAATCTTAACCACTTTTTATTATTTGCTAAAAATAGAAAACAAAAAGAAAAATTAAAAATATAACCATAAAAATCAAAACGATAAATCCATTCTTTGAAAAAGTAACGAGCCTCATATCAATATTACCTTTACAACAAATACGATCTCCGCTCCTCATAATGTGCACCAACAACCAAACACATAGCCAAAGGTCTTCTGTTGGAGTGCCGCAATTAGAATCACCTAATAATTCACCTTAACGCGTTTATTGTTTCACTGAACGAAAATCACTGAAAAAAAAACAAGCTATCGTTAAGTTGGAACAACACTTAAATTAAAAGAACGATTATGAAAAAAAATTATAAGGTACTCAGCATACTCATATTCCTTGCGAGCTTTTCTACTGTGACACACGCTACAGAGAGTGTATTAATCACCTCCGACAACTTTTCTCTAAAAACAGACTATTTCAAACCTAACATTGCCAGCGACCGTGCCGTCTTAATGCTTCATCAATGTAATTACAATCGAAGTATGTATACCAAGATAGGTGAACAATTGGCACAATTAGGTATTCACGCATTAAGTTTAGATTTTAGAGGATTTGGAGAAAGCGTAAATCATCAATATGATATTGAAAAAGTAAGATCGCAACCAGATGACACTCGGCGTTCGGCTTGGTTAACTCTCTCTCAAAATTGGCCTGATGATGTAGCACTGGCATATAATTACCTAAAAAGCAAAACCGGTAATCATGGCCGTATCGCTATAATAGGAGCCAGTTGTGGTGGCACCCAAGCAGTGAATTTGGCACAAAGTACACCTATGTCAGCTATCGTGTTTTTTTCATCGGCTCAGAATGAGACTAACATTGCACGATATAAAACCGATTTGGCAAACGTCCCCACCCTAATTATCGCAGCTGAGCAAGATGGAAGAACTTATAGCAGCGCCAAAACGCTATTTGATAGCGCGATGCATATTAATAGTAAATTAATCAGTTACAAAGGACCTGAACACGGATACC
>NZ_JAGJEF010000053.1:0-36917 GCF_018100875.1 Pseudoalteromonas sp. MMG012 | reverse complement strand
GACACGGTCCTTTAGATTCAAGCATGCCTTAAAATAGCAGAGTGAATCCTATGATTAAATCACTCTAGAGCGTGTGTCAGTATACCGATCTTAGAACAATTCTGTTCGTAGTGCTTAATGTAATCTTTATTTGACCATAGAGTATTCAGAGCTTGGTCAAATAAAATAGCATATTGTTGATGTGTTTTATTGATCAGTAAAAAACCTCGTTTAATATATGCGGGCTTCTTTTGAGATGTGATAGCAGAGCGTTTTGATACTGGCAATGAACGCTTGTATTCTTGAGCGGTGTTTTCATTCATGATCATAATGTCAGCGCGTTTACGCAAAAGGAATGGAATATTCTTGTCAGTATAAGTTGACTCCACTGTTCTTATATTATGTTCACTAATTGCTTCAAGTAATTCATCGGGGTACGTCAGCCCTTTATTGAGTAGCAAAGTGTATGGCTTCAAGTCTGAGTAGCGTGTTAACTTTAGTGGTAAACTACTCAGGTGGTAAAATCGACTTACTTCTTCAGTAATAGCATGTTTAGTATATATATAATCTTCACTGCGTTGCTTGCTAAAATACCAATAAGCACTTCCAATGAACTCCTTTTTCATGCCATCTTTATATGCTCTTTCCCATGGCATGAAAACAAATCGTGTTTTTATATCGTATAGTGCAAAAGCATCTCGTATCAAGGAAGCGACGCAGCCTTGATCTTCTTTTGATTGATCAATATAGGGTGGCCATTGACCTGTGGTAATATTAATTTGCCTAGCATACGGCTCACTGTGAACATTTGAGCTAATAAATAGAAAAATGCTAAACAGAATTCTCATAAGGTGCCTTGTAGACGCTTTATTATAACTATAGATAATCATTTACGTTTTCGAAATAGGGTTACTTAGAATAATGGAAAAGTTTTCGAATATATATGAAAGGGCTTGTGCACGAAAAGGGTCTGAACAAGTTCTTATGTCATTAATCAATAGTCCAGTTACAACAGCAGATTTGATGTTGATTGAGGATGATTTATGGCTAGAAGAGTTCACTCGAAAAGTGTTTCAAAGTGGCTTTTATTGGTCTGTTATTAACGCTAAATGGCATGGCTTTAGAGAAGTATTTTGGGACTTTGAGATCAATAAATTATTGATGATGTCTCCTGAGGTTTTAGAACAAAAATCAGCAGATGAACGCATTGTTCGAAACTATAAGAAGGTTCAGACAATTCCTGATAATTGCTACATGATCCACGAAATACAGCAATCTCACGGGTCATTCTCTCATTTCATTGCACAGTGGCCTACGGATAATATAATTGGATTGTGGGACTATTTAAAAAAGCATGGTGCCAGATTAGGTGGTAATACAGGGCCTTTCGCACTCAGAGCTATGGGCAAAGATACTTTTTTACTCAGCCGAGATGTGGAGGCGTACTTACGAGCGCATGAGATTATAGAAGGGGGTTTACAAAGTAAGAAATCCTTAGGGGCTGCCCAGGCTTTTTTTAATACATTGGTAAATGAAAGTGATTGGTCTTTACAAGCTTTAAGCCAATTGGTGGCCTTTAGCATTGGTGATAATCAAGTACCAGAATAAGAGAGTTTGTGATGGAGTTAATTCAACGGTACAACAATATTAGTGACGATTTTTTGGTTGCTAGCAAGCCCGCAACCGTACGGTCAGCAGAGTTACTTTTATGGAATGAGGTATTAGTTAATACTTTAAATATTCCAGTTGCGAAAAGTGATGCGAAGGCAATATTAACAGGCAGTGTACAAAGCGTGTGTAGCCCACCTACTGCACTGGCCTATTCAGGTCATCAATTTGGGCACTTTAACCCAACTTTAGGTGATGGCCGAGCTCATCTATTAGGGGCTTTTACCGATTCTAATGGCCAATTATTTGATATTCAGTTGAAGGGCTCTGGGAGAACTCCTTTTTCACGAGGAGGGGATGGGTTGTGTGCTTTGGGACCCGCAGTAAGAGAGTATGTGATGAGCCAAGCAATGGCTGCATTAAATGTACCCACAACTTATTGTCTAGCGGTCATCTCAACGGGACAATCCGTTATACGAAATGAGGTTGTGCCCGGAGCAATAGTGAGCCGCATTGCAAGCAGTCATATCAGAGTGGGCTCTTTTCAGTATCTAGCAGTACATAACGATACCAATGGATTACGAAACTTAATGGACGATGCTATAGCGCGGCATTATCCACATATAGTGAGTTGCGGTAATACACGTGTTATCGAGTTTTTAAAAGCCGTGTGTAGTGCTCAAATTAAACTTGTGATTCACTGGTTGAGAGTCGGTTTTATACATGGGGTAATGAACACTGACAACACTTTAGTTAGTGGAGAAACAATAGATTACGGACCATGTGCCATGATGGAGCGTTTCGACTTTAATCAGGTTTTTAGTTCTATAGATAAACAAGGGCGATACGCATTTGGTAATCAGCCAAATATGGCAAACTGGAATTGTGCACGGTTAGCAGAGTCATTAATGCCATTAATTGACTCAGATGAAGAATCTGCATTACAAATGTTATCTGCTGCGATAGCCGAATTTTCCGCAGAGTTTAATGAGGCCTATCAAGATATGTGGGCGAGCAAGCTTGGCATATTAGTATGGCAAGACTCTGATAATGAATTGCTGTCTGAACTTTTATCAGAAATGAATTCGAAGAAATTAGATTACACCAATACATTTGCCGCATTAACCAATGCTATGGAAGTAAAAAGTGATGCGTTATTTTTAGTCCCTAGTGAACTTGATAGTTGGATAGTGAAATGGCAATTACGAGTGAGTGAATATGAACGAAGTGACGTCTTGCAACGCATGAAAATAACAAATCCATCAATGATACCACGAAATCAACTCATTGAAAAAGTTATCGCAGAGTTTAATGAATTAGGTCATAGCCCATTATTGACTCAATGGTTACCCATTTTGAATTCGCCTTACAATTATAAGAGTGTACCAGATCAGTTTGTTCATACAGCTAACTCTGATACGGGTTATCAAACATTCTGTGGGACGTAACAGGTAAGGATTGATATGAAAAAATCTCTTAGTTGGCAGGATATACGACAGCAAGTTATTGCGCACAAGAAACCGTTGTTCACTGCTCATATTATTGCTTTTTTAGCCGCTTTCGTAAGTGTGCCGATCCCATTAATGATGCCATTATTGGTTGACGAGGTACTGCTTGGTCACCCTGGAGCTGCGATTGCTTTTTTAAATCAGTTTTTACCTGCTCAATGGCATCAACCAACGGCATATATTCTAGTCGTTTTGCTGGGCGTGGTGCTGATGCGACTCGGGGCGCTGATATTAGGCGTCCTTCAGTCAAGACAGTTTACCTTCATTGGCAAAGACATTAGCCTTAAGATTCGGGAGCAATTACTCGATCATTTACCACAAGTGCAATTAAAAGAATATGAAACACAAGGAGCTGGTGCGATTAGTTCTCGGTGTATTACCGATGTTGAAACGCTGGATACATTTATAAGCCAAACTTTATCAAGGTTTCTTATTGGTTTACTGACTATCATTGGGACTGCGGCGGTATTGCTATGGATTGATTTTACTTTGGGGTTGACTATCTTGTTATTAAACCCCGCGGTTATTTATTTCTCACGACAGTTTGGTAAGCGGATCAAGCACTTAAAAAAAGATGAAAATGCAGCATTCGAAGCATTTCAATCATCCTTGGTGGAAACGCTTGATGCAATTTCACAGCTTAAAGCTGTACGCAGAGAAGGTGCATATTTTTCACACGTCAGGGAATCAGCTGCAGACTTGAAGCATTTTGCTATTCAATCACAATGGAAAACAGATGCAGTAAGTCGATTAAGCTTTACCGTATTTTTACTTGGCTTTGAAGTTTTCCGGGCTATAGCCATGCTTATGGTGGTGTTTGCTGATCTCACGGTAGGACAAATTTTTGCGGTATTTGGATATTTATGGTTCATGATGGGGCCTGTGCAAGAGTTATTGGGGATCCAGTACGCATATTACGGAGCGTCAGCAGCATTACAACGACTCAACCAAGTATTTGCATTTGCTACTGAGCGAGCAGCGCCTGCTAAGCAATCGAGAGTCTTTGAGCAACAAGAGATAGGTATCCATTTTAGCAATGTGGACTTTGGTTATAACGAAGAGCAACCAGTATTGCAAAACGTGACTTTGGATATTCCCGCTGGCAAAAAAGTCGCGGTTGTTGCTGTGTCTGGAGGAGGGAAGTCGACCTTAGTTCAGCTGCTACTGGGGCTATATGAAAAGCAATCAGGGCAAATATATATTGCCGACACCGCAATTGAGGATGTTGGCTATCATACAGTACGGGAGAATATAGCGACGGTATTACAACAACCTATTTTGTTCAATGCAACCGTGCGGGAAAATTTGACGATGGGAAGAGAACATACTGAGCAGGAGATGTGGCAAGCGCTAAAGGTGTCTGAATTGGATGACACTATCAGAGTTTTAGGTAATGGTCTTGACGCGAGAGTTGGGCGTAATGGGGTGAGGTTATCTGGCGGACAAAAACAACGCCTTGCCATAGCAAGAATGGTATTAGCAAACCCTAAAGTTGTTATTTTAGATGAAGCAACCTCAGCGCTAGATATAGAAACTGAAAGTAAAGTTCACCGTAACCTACAAGATTTTTTATCGAACCGGACCACATTGATTATTGCCCATCGATTGAGCGCCATACGACAAGCAGACCTTATTTACGTTTTAGATGATGGCCGAGTTTCTCAGTCAGGAAGTCATGAAGCACTTTCAGCAGAACAGGGGCTCTACAAGACATTATTTGGTCGTCAGATAGGATAATTGTATTAGGAATATATTATCTTGAAATGTTAAGTAAAGATTAAGAAATGTTCTACTATTATAAAGCCAAATTGAAGGGCGATCTGCGCTCACGTTGATGAAATACGGGAAAAAATGATGAAACTTAAATATATTAGTTTAATAATTGCAATGACTGCTGCATCGACAGTATCGGCTAAAGAGCATTCAGAAGGTATACACTTTGGAGTGTTTGGTGATTATTACGATGCGAGTTGGGAAAACACGCTAGGGGCAAACACTGGCGGCGTAAATGTTGACGACTCTATGGGTTGGGGGGCTGAGTTAGGCTATCGCTTTAATGACTACTGGAGTGCGCGTTTAGAGTATGCCGATATGGATTTTGATTTATCTGGTGCGAGTACGGGCTCACAAGATGGTGAACGTTTTGGTTTAGATGCTTTATATCACTTTGACGGCGGCCCGTTTTACGGGATATTTGGTATTAAATCAGTAGATGTATTTGATAGTAATACGTTTGCAAATGTAGGAGCTGGCTACCGTCACCACTTTAGTGATAATTTATTTGTGAATGCAGAGACGTCAGTATATCAAGGCTTAGAGCGAAGCTATGTGGATGTGGGGGCGAAGCTAGGTATTAACTATTTCTTTGGCACAACTAAAGCAGCCCCAAAAGTTGAAGCAGCGCCGGCACCAGTGAAAGCGCCCGTTGTTACTAAGAAAGATTCAGACAAGGATGGCGTGCTCGACTCAAGAGATCGTTGTAGTAATACTCCGATGATGGATGCGGTTGATGCTAACGGTTGTAGTAAGTATGAAGAGAAAACGGTAAACGTGAAGTTGTTAGTGCGTTTTCCACATGATAACTCATCTGTATCATCAGATTATCTGAATGACATTGATGAAGTTGTCGCATTTCTGAATAGGCATCAAGACGCAGCAGTTGTACTTGAAGGTCATGCATCCATTGTAGGAGATGCAAAGTATAATCAAGTGTTATCGAAAAAGCGTGCCGACCGCGTTGCAAAGCAGCTGGTAGCTAAAGGCATTGATGCTCAGCGTATATCAACAATAGGTTACGGTGAAGAGCGGTTACTGAACACCGCGAATACGCTCGCTGCGCATGCGCAGAATCGTCGTGTTGAAGCTGCAATTACAACAACAGAGCGTGTAAAAGTTAAGCGTCAGTAATGTAATGCCCAATCTAAAAAAACCAGTCTAATTAGGACTGGTTTTTTGTGCTTTATCGGTAGGCTCTAAATTCACATTCAGTAAATACAAATTCAGAGGTGGTTTGGTAAAACACTTTAACAACCGTATGTTGAGGCACGGTCTCTGACAATGTTTCAGTGATGCTAAACTCTAGTTCATTAGCAGTAAATGTGACTAATTTAGCCGCTTCAAACCCAAAAAACTTCCCTACACTCGCATATAAGGCCTTAAAGATACTCTCTTTCGCAGAGAATATGAGGGTTAAAGGGTGGTTTGTGTGCTCATTCAAACGTGAAAATATGGCTGACTCTGCAGGATGAAGAATTTGTGATTTTAGCTTTTGCTCTTGCTCTGCATCCATTAGCCGCTCTATATCAATACCAATACCAAGTACATCACTGTTTGAAGTGGTTACAGCCATAGCAATATGACGTGTGTGGGTTATGCTTCCTGTAATATGAGATGGCCAAATTGGCGCTCTGTCTTCTCCACTTAGTAACGGAAAGTTACTCACACCTGCTTTTTCAAGTGTATGCTTTGCGCATATACGGCCAGCTAAAAATTCAGCACGACGCTTGGCAACAGCGGTTTTCAGTTTCTCTGGAAAACTCACTCCATGGAGAGAGAATTGGCTATCATTATAATGCTCGACTGAAAATGTACAGCAATAAAAAGCATGAGGTAATTGTGGTGAAATATGCGTGTCTTGCTGATAGTTTCTTGTAGTATCCATTCTGGATAGAGTCCCTAGATTTAGATAGGTAATTATGTATCAATCTTGACGAAATAAGTAAAAAGTCATAACTCGAGAATGTATCATATTCAGGAATTAAATAAATAGTGATTTTATATAATGGGTAAAATCGAAGATTGGCAAGATATTCATATTGCATATGTTTTAGCTAAAAAAGGTACGTTAACCGCGGCAGCTCACGCCTTAAGTATTCACCACAGTACGGTATTGCGACGTATTAATCAGCTTGAATCCCAGCTCAACACACGATTATTCCATCGACATGCTCGCGGATATCAGGTGACAGAGGCTGGTCAGCAGTTATTGCAAGCTGGTACGGCTATTGAAGATACACTGGGCCAGTTGCATCATAAAATTGTTGCTGCAGATACGACTTTGAGTGGCCGATTATTTCTGACAACGGTTAGCGGTATTGTGGAAATGTTAAGCCCAGCATGCCTTGAATTTCAAAAGCAACATCCAAAAGTACAGTTAGAAATAATCTTGGAGCAACGACGACTTCGTTTAGATCATGGTCAAGCCCATATCGCAATCCGAGCTGGAGATAAACCGAGCGATCCAGATTATATAGTCCAGCACCTATGTTCAACGACGGCGGGGTTATATGCATCAGATAATTATATCAAACGGATGGGCATACCACAGACAAAAGCAGAACTATCGCAGCATCATTTTGTATCAGGGGTTGCAGGGTTTAATGCAATGGTGCCATATTTTGATTGGGTGGATAAACAGATAGATGCGGCACAAATATGTATACGAGTTTCAGAAACAGCCGAAGCCGCACGCGCGATTTATAGTGGTTTAGGAATTGGTGGGCTACAGCACAACATTGCTAAACAATCTCATCGTATTCAACCAATACTAGAAAAGGAGTTAACTTGGCCACTAGATTTTTGGCTGGTAACACATGTTTCGGTTCATCGTACCGCAAAAGTGCAAGCATTATGCAGAGTATTTAAGGATTACTTTAAGTCAAGCTGAAGCGGTTCACACACAACGGTTTCCAAAGGTACGTAGTTATGTGTTCTCGAGAAATATAGAACACACAATTCACCGCGTTTTTGTAACTCAAAGCGAGAAACACTGCTCATATCCATAGCGATTATTGCATGCTGAAGTGGACTGGCTAGATTATTAACTCTTTCAAGTAACAACGTGCTGCTGGTGGTAAATACGTTGTCGGCCAAACGCGGAGTTAGCCCCCCTTTGAGGGTAACGATTGCATGCTGCAATTCATTTTTCATCTGGACTGTGGTCTTTTTTATTATGGCCGGCTGAGGGTCAGGTGTGGGGGTCTGCTCACACCCAACACAGAGTAAAACGAGTGCATAATAAGAGGCTTTTATTGCGTATGCCATTATTTTTTCTCATTAATAATGGTATAGATAGTATTATTTTGCCAAATGGCATTGGGGAGCGTTAAACTAACCCCTTTATTGTGATTAGATGCGGTGCTCTGTTGAGTAGGGCGATTAACAAGTGATACAGGGCAACCCCCTGTTTCTATATGTGTTAATGCAGCTTGTAATTGGGCTTCATTTGGATTGCCTAGTGGCTGCGTAAAATCATCCGCTACAGTGCAGCCTGATACATTTGCCGTTAAGCCTATTTCTGTGGCACCGAGGTCACCATCGATTGGCGTGAATCCATCCGCATAGTCTCCGAACCCCTTCGCATTTGCACTTTTAAACTGTACGGTGTAATAAACTTGGCCACAATTTGGAGCTGGAGTAAAACCATATGGCTTACCGCATGTTTTCGAACCAATAAGTACTACATTAACATCGATACCGCGTAGTCCATTGATGATAAGTTCACTTGCTGAGCAGGTGCTGGCAGTGCTGAGGATATATACGGTTTCTAAGTTGAGGCTAGGTAGGGTTGTATCAGTGTACTGCAGCGTATCCCAATTTATCATTCTTCGCTCAAACCCAACGCTGCGATTTTTTGCTGATTGTTTATCATTGTGAATGGTTTGACTAAAGGTGTTATTACTTGCTCCAGCGACCATATAGCCAAGCTGTGCTGCCATATCAACAAGGCCACCCCCGTTATAACGCATATCTAGGACGAGCGCGTTGACATTGGCGTTGTTAAATTGGTTGAAAGCCGAGATTAAGCCCGCTTGCCCAGCACTGATAAACTGATTGAATTGCACATAACCAACCGTTTTTTCTCCTGCAGTAAAGGTTTTAGCATTTTGCACTGGCGACAAGGCAATATCACCTGCGGTAACCGCTATATCAATTGGCTCAGTTTGTCCGGAACGTGAGATTGTAAATGTGTGAGTGCTTCCGTTAGTTGGGCTGAGCCCATTAATGAGTGCTTCTGTGTTATTTGAGTTTATATCGATGTTATTAATAGCGACTATAGTGTCGCCGCGCTTAAACCCAGCTAAGGCCGCAGGAGAGTTATCTTGCATATATGCAACGCGATATATTCGAGGGGGCTTAGTACTTATTGCAGCCCAACGAAGCCCATAACCAGAGGATACGCCTGATTGAGATTCTTTTTTATAAGCATCGTAAGTTTGAGTAAAATGAAATTGGTCTTTTTGATTACCTGAAGGGGTAGTTTGAAATGTTTTTAAAGAATTAAAATATTGTGACACACTGTCAAAGTTATTAGGATCATTATCTTCTACTTCGTCATACCATAAATAGGTTGAGTGAGTGAGTGAACGTAGCCACATTTTTTCATGTTGTATTGAGCCAGCTTGATCAGGAAAAGGCTGGTTTTCATAAGGGTCAATGCCTGTTCTAGGATTTGAGCAGTAATTAATAAAGTTTTCAGCAGCAGTAAATTGACCAAATTGCCAAGTTGCGTCGGGCGGTGTGGCGCTGTTTGGTGTTGTACTATTTTGTGCTGGACTATCAGCTGTACTGCCACCTGAACCACCACACCCGGTTAGTAACATTAAAGACAGACTTAAGCCCGCAGAAAAGATAGCACAAGAGTGAAAATTCATTAATAGTACCTAGTGGTCAAATGTCATTACTATGTGTAGAAATTAGCAACTAATATGGTTAATAGCAATATTTGTTGCGTTACATTGATAACCGACCATTGAAGGCTGAGCCCTCTTTTCACATCTTCCTAGTTACGTTCCTGCGCCTGTACAAATAAGATCTGAGTGCCGAGTGTTACGACGAGGCTTTACGTATGTTGCGCTTCCTACGTGGGCGGGATTGAAAAAGAAGCAACATGCCAGTTAAGCAAAATAATACACTTATCGTCGCGAAACTGATCAATAAGGGGTTGTTAAAGTCATCTCTTTCATCGTAGTCCATAATATGGAGCATCCAAAAAAAATCAAAAATACGCCATATATTGCTTCTAATAGTGATTATTTCACCACTGTGGGCATTGAGGTAAATGGTTGTATTTTGCCAATCATTGAAGGTAACTTGCCAGACATGCTTTTTATAACCGATTTCTCTTGGTCCGGATGCAAAATAATGTGATGACGCTATTTTTCCTTTGCCTAAATAATGTAAATAAGCCTGTTTATGAATATCTTGCTCAATCGGTTGCGCGAGTACTTTGCCACTGATGCCGTTAAACCAATGTGTCTGTTGACCAATCGCTTTAATGACGGGTGTATCAAGAAAATGAATAAATGACACAGATGTGAGCTGTGACATGGTGTTTGTAAGTAAATTTAAGTCAGCAGTATAATGTTGACGAGAAAAGGGGGAATCTATATGGCGTTTAGCTAAATGCTTGCCATGGACTTTCTCTAATGGGATTGCACTCATCACAAGCCCACCCAATAACCATGCAAAAATTTGCAATGCAAGCAAATACCCTAACCATTTATGTATTTTACGCGCAGGCTTCAATAAGTTTTTGATCATCTCTATTTTAGTGTCGAGTTTTTAATAATGTCAGTTTACGGTAATTTTAGGTACTGTCACTGCGTTAAATTGTCGCAGAGTGAGTTTGTTATAGCCAGCATGGCGTTACTTGGTTACACTTTACCTTGCAGCACCGTTAATTTTTATACTACATAAGGTAAATCAGAAAACATGTCAGAAATTCAGTTTTTAAACGTGGATCTCGAGCTAGAATCTAAACATGACATTAGTGCATTAGTGAGTGACCTTAAAAAAGATGCTGTGATATTGCACTATGACAAAGATGAATATCGTCAATTAGCACGAATTGAAGCCAATGCTGATGTGATTAGTCCCGATAAAGCAATTAACCATCTATGTGAATTAATAGAGTCTTGTACTAAAGCTGGATTGAAACAGTGGTTGTCTTGTACAAAGCGTACTTTTGACATTGGCTTTAATTCAGGCGCGTCACCTAAATGCTATTCTCAAGCGTTACATGCCGATACTTTATTACGTATTTCAGCAATTGGCGCAGGAATAGAAATCACTCTGTACCCAGCAGAGTAAAGTATGTTGCAGTTGTGTAAGACCTAAACATAATTAGGTCTTTAACTCTACCTATAATCTCACCGCAATAAATCACGATAACCCTATAATAAGTAATAGATTTATTTTTATTCCTTGATTCATTTGTAAATTATTTTGTTAAATTTGTATTAATTTGTTGATATTTTTTGTTGTTAGTTTTATCTTCAATATCCAACACACGTGGATAATAATAGGATTGGAAGATGAAATTAAGAACAAAAATAATGCTCCCGGCCTTAATGGTTGCAGCTGGATTCAATGCCCACGCATCACAAATTCAGGATCAAAAAATAACGACTTTGTTTCCCGAAGTAGATGCTTTTTCTTATGGGGAACATCAGGTCGTTGATATAAAAAGTAATATATCTAAGTTTCTTGCTAAGGAAGTCGAATCACTGACCCCTAAATTAACATCAATCATGAGTCCGCACCGTTTAGCCGTGCCATTAACTTCAAGTTTGTTACAAGGCACTGCGGCAGAGAAATTACGTCTGGCATCTCATTATACGAGAAGGTTAAAGGGTCTTGCTTTAAGCAATGATGCAATTTATCAATTGCGACTTGCTGATAGCTCGATGTTTGAAAGCTGGCTTGAAGGGGTTGCGCCATTAGTTGCATTTGCGCCTAAAGGTGACGATAAAACATGGCTCTATGTTGAAGCCTATGACCAAAATGGCACCATGCACTTATTAGATGCGCATAGAATGCCTACTCGTCCCGTATTAATTGTAGAAATAGATAGTAAGAAAAGTGCGCGTGAAGGGTTGGCAATAATGCGGAATATCTTCACTTTAAATGATCTGGGGTCCTTGCCGAGAAATATCGAACAAGCTTCTAATGTAGAAAGCTTATCGACCAGTAACTTGCAGCGGATTCGCTTAAACGATGATGAAGAGCCTTGGATTTCAGGCAGTGCGGAGGTGTATGCAATTGTTACTGGGGTGAATCCGAGTCGTGATAAACCTGTACTTGATATTGTTGATATGCCGTACTTAGACCATGATGGTCGTGATTATACCCCAAATCAAACCCTGATCCATTGGAATCGGTATCGTTGGCAAGCGGCAGATGTATTGTTAATGGAGCAAGATGATAATACAAACTACCAAATATTAGCGACCACCTTTTTAGATATTGTCACGCAAGCTATGCGGGCTATTCCTGATGCTAATGTGCAAGGGTATGCCATTATTCCGCAATTAACGAATCAATTGATAAAGGCGATGCCAGCGCATTGGTTTAGCAATGATGACGATTATATTGATGTATTTTATACCTTATTTGAAGGGCAGCACTACGATGCTCACATGGGCGCCAGTGGTAATGCAAAGGTGACCATTAAACCTGTTACGATTAACCCAAGATAGATTCCCCGCGTGTCGGTTACGGCCTAAAGGATTAGGCCGTTTTTTTTATAGATAATTAGGGGGCTATTGATCTTTTAGGTTCATTTTTGCAGCAGTTTGATTGGCTTTTATACAAGGTAGAGGCTGCATAGCATGGTAATTCCATGTGAGTCAACCGATAACATAGTAGAAAAGCCAATCAAGCGCTGCCTACTGGTTTTTTTGAGCACCCCTTTCTCTTTGTTGCTTAATATTCGCTTAGATCACTAGGCCACATATTAAGCGCTGCGATAAAAGCATGCTCAAAGAGAACAAAAATAAAACAGCAAAGATCAACAGCCCCTAAAGCAGCGCTTTATTATCTAAGGCATAGTGTGATCACCATATCTTGGAAACGAATTCAGGGTGGTCCACGTAGGGGTTACGATTCCCTTGGAATTCATAGGCAGCTTGATTCCGAGCTGTTTCAATATCATCGACAGGATCAAGTTGATGCCAGCGTAGTAGCATTGCAATAACCCAGGGCTCGAAAACACGTCCAGTACTACCATCTAAAACGGCGTTGCTATAAGTGGTGTTATTTTGCCAACTCCCAATGGTGTTTTCATAGCGTGTCGCCATATAGAAATACACCCGCGCAAAATCACCTTTGAATTTATCTATTGGCTCAAATACCGTGCCATTGTAGTTTAATGTACTGGTTGCAGAACCTACTTTACTGCCATTTGTTGAGGTAAAGCTCGCAGATGCAACCTCGCCGAATGGAAAGTTACTGCGTTTGGAGTTAACAAAGCCGTCAGTGGCAAATATATGGTGAATGTCAGAGTTCATAGGCTCTACTTTTCCGCCAAACCAACTTTTTGGAAAAGAGTGCTCGCGATTATAACAATCACCTTCTCCTCGATATGAACCGCATTGATTGGTTACGGCAACAAAATTATACGCATCATTGGCTGAAGGTTTCTCAGAGTAACGGTCGAGTACTGAGTTATCTTTTTCAAAGTAATTATCTCTTTCTGATTTATCTATGAACTGCCAAATTGCGCTATACCCTTGTGAGTTGTGTGTTTGGATAATCGTGTGTAACTGAGTTTTTAGTGCATACCCTGTCAAACCGGTTGTTGATGCATAATAATCGCCAGGTGTACCCCCTCCATTATCACCACCATCACTACCGAGTGTGAAGTTATGTGTTTTTTGATCTGTAAAAGAAGAGCCACTAGCAATTGTTTGATTGTTATGCGTTAGTAAATATTCTCCATTGCCAAATTCACAACAAATTCCATCGCCATAGCTATCAGAAATAACAAAGCTGTACGATCCATCAGCAACGCATAATGTTTCAGTATGTGTTGTATTGTTCGCAAAGTCAGCACCGCTTGCTACGGTACTTCCTTGTGCTGTGTTAAGTTTCCAGCTTGTTTCACTCGCGTATTTATCTGTAGTGAGTTTTATCGTTAAGGTATTTTTTGTACATGCATTAGGCGGTGGCGGTGTGGCTATCGATGGTTGAAAGTCGTCTAAGTAAACAATTTCACTACCATCAAAGCCACTGGTATCGTAAAAGCGTAAGCCAACATTAATCACTTTGTCCGTATTGGCTGTGTATTGATAGCTTAACTTTTGCCATTGTTGGGTATTAAATGGGTCTGAATAGTTTTGGTAACCATCGATAATAAGGCGTGCTTTAACTTTACCTTCAGTATGGTATACCCACGTACTAAAATCATATGTTTGGCCGGCTTTCACCGTAACCGACTGTAGTAAGTCCGTATTGCTCTGTGATGCTGTAGTGACTGTCACTTGAGCGGATGAAACACCACTCTTAACTGTGGTGTTATTTTCTGTGATAGAGATACCACTATCAATGGTACTCCATTGTGTTGGTTTACCTTGTTGCCAAGACTCGAAGTTACCGTTAGCAACATTTGCGGCCGCATGACCACTTGTTACTAGTCCAAATGTGGCAGCTAAGATCGACAGAGCTGCTTTGTTCCCGTGTTTCATTATTGTCTCTCTATATTTAGTTTAAAGAGTTATTGTTTTTTAGAAGTAAAACAAGATCAATTTTTATACAGAACTTGTTGAGCACATGTTAACTTTAGAGTTGCCTAATTTGAAACAATTCTTTTAAGCTGTTTTTGTTGGAATTTTCCGTTATTAATAACCAAATGGAATAACAAAGCAGATCTTCGTCTTTTTCTTACTCGTAGAGATGCGTATGCTTTCAACTCATAAATCCTTACATCGTGTAAGGGCGTTGTAGATGAGCAATCTAAGCAAAAAATAGTTTAGGGTTACGGGGAATTTTTAATGTTGTTGAGTCAACTTAGTGCTGCGGCAAGCCCGCTCACACAAGAGCAAGTGCAAAAACTACAAGGTTTGGTTGCAGAACTGAACCCTATTCAACAGGCATGGGTTAGTGGGTATTTGGCTGCAAATGCAAATACAGCGGCATTAAGTGGAGTTGTGGGGCAAACGGCTACACCAGCAGGCGATGCTTTGCCACTCACCATATTATATGGTTCACAAACAGGTAACGCGAAAGGCGTTGCTACTCAGCTGAAAGAGCAAGCTGAATCACGAGGCTTGGCGGTTAAACTAGTAAGCATGTCTGATTATAAAACGTCGGCATTGAAAAAAGAGAAGTTTGTAGTGGTGGTGGTATCGACTTATGGAGAAGGAGAGCCTCCTGAGGATGCAGAAGCACTACATACATTTATTGCCAGTAAGAAGGCTCCTAAATTAGACAGTACGCAAATAGCTGTGATTGGTTTGGGTGATTCAAGTTACGAGTTTTTCTGCCAAACGGCCATTGATTTTGAAGAGCGTTTAGTTAAGTTAGGCGCTGAAGTTGCTTTTCCTCGAGCAGATCTTGATGTGGATTATGATGAGCAAGCACAGCAGTGGATTACAGATGCATTAGCGGTGTTTGAACCGCAATTGCAAGCACAGCAAAGTGCTGGTGGCAATGTTGTGACTATGCCATTTGGGGTACCTACTGCAGCATCAAGTCAATATACGAAGCAAAATCCATTTTCAGCTGAGCTCAGTGTAGTCCAAAAAATTACTGGTAGAGACTCAAGTAAAGATGTACGTCATGTTGAGATTTCACTCGAGGGTTCTGATATTACTTACACGCCAGGAGACTCCTTAGGTGTGTATTTCTTAAATGATGAGACACAAGTTGACGCGATTCTCAGTACATTAGGCATCGTGGCTGATGCACAAGTTACATTGGGTAAAGAGACCCTAGATATTCGTACCGCGCTTATCGAAAAACTAGAATTGACGCAATCTTATCCAGGTTTTGTAGAGAAGTACGGGCAAGCGACAGGTAACTCGGCGCTTTTGGCATTAGTGGAAGATAAAGCTGCAATGCGTGAATATATCGAGCCTCGTCAAGTGTTTGATATTATTTTACAAAATCCAGCTGATATCACAGCGCAAGAATTAGCAGATAGCTGTCGTAAGCTACAAGCGCGTTTGTATTCAATTGCCTCAAGCCAAGCGGAAGTGGAAGAAGAAGTACACCTAACAGTGGGGTTAGTTGAGTTCGAAGCGTTTGGAGAGCAGCACTTCGGTGGCTGCTCTGGTTATTTGGCGCAACGCGCTGAAGAAGGGGTAAGCGTAAAAATATTTAGCGAGCATAACGATAATTTCCGTTTACCGAGCGATGATACAACACCGGTTATTATGGTGGGTCCAGGTACCGGTATCGCACCATTTAGAGCGTTTTTACAAGAGCGTGATGCGCGAGAAGCGCAAGGTGATAACTGGTTGTTTTTTGGTAACCCTAACTTCACCCAAGATTTCTTATATCAAGTGGAATTACAAGGCTATGTAAAATCAGGCTTGTTAACCCATATTGATTTGGCATTTAGCCGTGATCAAGCTGAAAAAATTTATGTGCAAGACCGATTGCGTGAAAAAGGCGCAGCGGTGTTTGCTTGGTTAGAAAAAGGCGCACATTTTTATGTATGTGGTGATGCAAACCGCATGGCCAAAGATGTTCATCAAGCTCTTGTGGATATTGTTAAAGCGCATGGTGGTAAAGATGATGAGCAAGCAGAGTTATATTTGAAAGAGTTGCGTAGTGCAAACCGCTACCAAAAAGACGTCTATTAATCGGTGCGTGTGCTTATATATCCTGCGATGCGCGTGGGGTATACCGTCAAAGTAAAGTATTTAGGAATTAATAAATGAGCAAGCCCAATAGTAAGCATGATCAAAACGTTAAGTTTGCAGATAACGAACGTTTAAAAACACAAAGTGAGCATTTACGCGGCACGATTACCGAAGACCTGTCTGATCCACTCACCGGTGGTTTTACAGCAGATAACTTTCAGTTGATCCGATTCCACGGCATGTATCAACAAGATGACCGTGATATTCGTCCAGAGCGAACCAAGCAAAAGCTTGAACCTTTACATAATGTAATGCTTAGGGCACGTATGCCAGGTGGTATTATCAAACCAGAGCAATGGCTTGCAGTAGATAAGTTTGCTGGCGAAAAAACCATGTATGGCAGTATTCGTTTAACAACGCGCCAAACGTTTCAGTTTCATGGTGTATTAAAACCAAATATCAAAGAAATGCATTTAACATTGCATGATGTGGGCATTGATTCAATTGCAACTGCGGGTGATGTGAACCGTAATGTACTGTGTACTACTAATCCGGTTGAGTCAGAGCTTCACCAAGAAGCCTATGAGTGGGCAGCAAAAATTTCGGAACACTTACTGCCAAAAACACGCGCCTATTTAGAAATTTGGCTAAATGGTGAGCGCAAAGATACAACGGATATTGAACCAATTCTTGGTTCAACTTACTTACCACGTAAGTTTAAAACAACCGTCACAATTCCTCCAAACAATGAAGTAGATGTGCATGCAAATGACTTGAACTTTGTTGCAATTGAAGAAAACGGTAAATTGGTTGGCTTTAACGTGTTAGTTGGCGGTGGCTTAGCCATGACACATGGTGATGTGAATACTTACCCTCGTAAAGCGGATGATTTCGGTTTCATTCCACTAGAGCACACGCTAAAGATCGCTGAGCATGTTGTATCGGTACAGCGTGATTGGGGTAACCGTGTTAACCGTAAAAACGCCAAGACGAAATACACGTTAGATACGTTTGGTATTGATGAGTTTAAAGCTGAAGTTGAAAATCGAGCGGGTGTTCAGTTTGCTCAGAGCAGACCTTATGTGTTTACACATCGAGGCGATCGCATTGGCTGGGTTGAGGGAATTGATGGCAAGCATCATTTAACCCTATTTATTCAAAATGGTCGTATTTTAGATTATCCAGAGAAAGCGTTGAAAACGGGCTGTCGAAAAATTGCAGAAATACACCAGGGTGATTTCCGCATGACTGCGAATCAGAACTTGATCATCGCTGGTGTACCAACAGAGCAAAAAGCGGAAATTGAAAAAATAGCACGCGAACACGGCTTGATTGATGATACGGATACTGAACAACGGAAAAACTCAATGGCCTGCGTGTCATTACCAACATGTCCACTTGCGATGGCTGAAGCTGAACGATATTTACCTGACTTAGTTACTAAAGTTGAGCAGTTGCTGATAAAGCATGAAGTTGCGAATGACAGCATCATATTGCGTGTTGTGGGTTGCCCTAATGGCTGTGGCCGTGCGCTTTTAGCGGAAGTTGGTTTAGTGGGCAAAGGGCCTGGTAAATATAACGTATATCTAGGTGGCAATAAAGAAGGTACAAGGGTGCCTAAATTATACTTAGAAAATGTAGGCGAAGAAGTGTATTTACCTGCACTAGATACCTTAATCGGTCAGTGGGTAAATGAGCGTGAGCAAGATGAGTGTTTTGGTGACTTTGTGATCCGCAAAGGCATTGTTGCCGAAGTTAAAGTCTCAAAAACAGACTTCCACGCTTAAACAAATAGGATATTGGCGGGTGAAAACTCGCCAACTTTAGGAATAAGCATGAGTGACTATAAAAATATATTACAGTTAAGTGGTGATGAACAACGTCACTTATTAGCACAAGCAAATGAATTACTGTTGCCAATGACGCCGCAACAGCGAGTGACTTGGGCCTTAGAAAATTTGCCGAACAATGCATTTTTATCGTCTAGCTTTGGTATCCAAGCCGCGGTAATGCTGCATTTAGTAACGCAAGAAAAAGCAGATGTGCCTGTTGTATTAACTGATACTGGTTACCTTTTTCCTGAAACATATCAGTTTGTTGACTATTTAACTGAACGGTTAAACTTAAATTTAAAGGTTTATCGTTCTAATTACAGCCCTGCTTGGCAGGAAGCCAAATATGGTAAGTTATGGGAGCTTGGTGAAGAAGGCATAAAGCAATACAATACGCTTAATAAAGTAGAGCCAATGACGCGAGCATTGCAAGAACATAAAGTGGGTACATGGTTTAGTGGGCTACGCAGAGATCAAGCCTCGACACGTGCTGATAAGCAGGTTTTAGAGATCAGCCGCGGAACCGTGAAGGTTTATCCCATCATTGACTGGAGTAATCGCGACGTTTACCAATACCTTACCAAGCATGATCTACCATACCATCCCTTATGGGAGCAAGGATATGTGTCTATGGGAGATGTGCACACGACGCGTAAACTTGAACCGGGTATGACGGAAGAAGAAACACGCTTTTTTGGATTGAACCGTGAATGTGGTTTACACATTGATGGCGATGGTATCTAGTCATTCTCCAGTGTCAGATACGCTTTACAAGCACAACTTTTGTTGTGCTTTTTTTATGTCTGTCAGCTGTGTATCATCTAATTAATCACGCTAAGCTTAATTGAATGATACGAGGGAGTGAAGACATGAAGTCTGTAAGTTATATGATGATTATGGTGATGCTAATAGGGTTGGGATCGCTCTTTGTTTTAAAACGTCCCGATGGTAAGCCTTGGATAAATGCAGAAGAATTGGTACAAAAAGCTCAAGGGAGTGCACAAGCGGTATTTCAATACTCGGAACATACACTTAATAAAGCCGTTGGCAAAGCCAAAGAGCTAGCTGATATAGATCCGGAAAAAGAAGTACGCAGTGATCCTGTAATTTATAAATGGCGTGATGAGAATGGCAATTGGATTTATTCAGATAAGCCAAATCCTAAAGGGGATAGTCTGCACCATACCTTAGATCCCAGTCGGGTCACGATTATGGCGGCGGAAGATACAGCGATTTTGGATAAGCTTGCGTCAGAGAAATCAGCGAACGAGTCGCAACACGGCGTACCCTCTGCTTTAAATCCTGCTGCGGTAAATAAGTTGATGAAAGACGCTAAAAATGTACAAAAATTGATGGATGATCGAACCAAACAGTTGGATGATGCAACCGGTGGAAATGGTGACTAGCAAGAAAATTTATAGCACACTAACTTGCTCAACCTAATATGATTTAACCGATATCTTTAAGGACCTGTTCTGCAATTGCTAAGCTAGCTGTCAGGCCTGGAGATTCAATGCCAAATAGGTTTATCAAGCCAGTATAGCCATGTGTATTTGAGGATTGAATTATAAAGTCTTGAGCACCGGTTTGAGTTATTTTTGGGCGAATTCCTGCGTAATCAGCAAAGAGCTTTGTATCGTCGATGGCTGGCCAATATTGCTTAATAGCTTGCACGAATTTATTTTTATCATTGGCATCAACTTGATAATTTAAGTCATGGATAAAATGGGTGTCAGGTCCAAAGCGGAGTTGGCCTGCAAGATTGAGTGTTGCATGTATGCCAAGCCCATGCTTTTCAGGCACAGGATACACTAAGTGTGAAAAAGGGTGTTTACCGTGATAGCTAAAGTATTGACCGCGACAATAGTGTAATTCTGGAATATATTTTTTTTCTAGCCCATCAATTAAAGAGGCATTTTTTTGAGCAAAAAGGCCACCAGCATTAATTAAATACTGGCATTGGATCTGAAATAAATCACCGTCACAATCTAAATCGACTATGTACCCCTTGCAGGTTTTACGCGCAGCTAAAAACTGTGTACGAGGCACATATTGGCCGTGATTTTGTGTTAATTTTGTCAGGAGTGACAACATAAACTGATGACTATCAATAATCCCTGTAGAGGGAGACCATAGTCCGTGTGTTGCGTTAATATGAGGTGCGTAGCGACCAATGTGTGTTTTGGACAAAAACTGCAAATCATCAACGCCATTGATTTTTGCTTGCGCAGCAATGGTGTGTAAGGTATTCACCTCAGAAGTCGTTTTTGCGGTGAGCACTTTACCGATTCTTTTGTGGGGTACGTGAAATTTTTCACAATGTCGATATAGTAACTCTTTACCTTGGATACATAGCTGGGCTTTTAAACTGTTGGTAGCGTAATACAGTCCTGCGTGGATGACTTCGCTGTTTCTGCTGCTACTGTGTTCACCAAATTGCTCACCTTGTTCGATGAGTAGTGTTTGAGTTGATTCACTGAATTTCGCTGCAACAGCCATTCCGATAACACCAGCGCCAATAACAACAGTGTCTAACTTTTCCATAGTGCTTCTTTCAATGATTGGCAGAAGCTTAGTATACCAAAGGCAATAATATGGGTCATCTTTACTGTATCAATATGAGTACTTTATAGGCTGAGTGGATCATTTATCGACTACACTATATCAACGGCCATATTGATATAAGGAACAAAATTGAAAGGTTTATTTTACTTGGCTTGGTTTATGTTGGTATCTCATTTTACTGCTGCAAGTCCAATTAAAGTGGTTGTTGGGGGGCATAGTCCTTGGCCACCATATATTTTAGAAGATGGTTCAGGTTTAGTGAAAGAGATCACTGTGGCTGCATTCGCGGCACAGAATATTCGCTTTGAAATACGTACTGCGCCATTTAGCAGAGTAATGCGGTTACTGGAACAAAAAGAAATTGATTTAGTGCCAGCACTTTGGTGGACACATAAACGAGCGCAGACATTGCTTTTCACCGAACCTTATTTTAATAACGACATGGTGGTGGTCCAACATGCAAAGTACAAGATTAATTTTAAAGGTGCCACCAGTCTGCGTTTCTTAACCATGAGCACCATAAGAGGGTATGGCTATCATGAATTTTTAAATGGTATTGAAGGGCTGAAAGTTGTACCCGTGCTAAGTTTGCATGCTAGCTTACAATTGGTACAAAAAGGACGCGTAGATGTTGCAATAGCTGATTTGTGGGCAGTCAAACACATTTGAAAGTATACCCAGAACTGCATGATCTAGAGGTGCTATATCCGGCATTGATGTCTTGGCCATTACATACGGGTGTGCTTAAAACACACCCACAAGGGAAGGAGATAATTCGACAATTTAATTTAGGGCTAGCAAAAATCAGAAAGAGTGGAGTTTACCAACAGATTGTTATGAATCACCTTGGCGACTTCGAGTAACAACTGCAGCGGTCATTCGAGATACAGAGCATAATTGGTTTTGTGCATTGACGATTTTTACTTCCCAGACTGATGTGCGCTTTCCTATGTGTAGTGCGCGCGCTGTGGCTGTAAGAATGCCATTGCGAGATGCTTTTAAATGATTAGCGTTGATTTCTTGTCCAACACAATAGTAGCGTTCATAGTCCACCACAAAGTTTGCTGCATAGCTGGCGACTGTTTCTGCAAGAGCGACATTGGCACCACCATGGACTATTCCTATCGGGTTGTGATGATGTGGTGTAGCGGGCATTGTGGCGACGAGGTAATCAGATCCGATTTCTTTTATACTAATACCAAGCGTTTTCATGAGCGACCCCTGTCCATATAATCCGTTGTCTAAGTCATTACAAAACGCTAAAGTGATGGGGCGAAACCAAATGGACATGACAGCTCCTAAAATGAAGTCCTTTAATATAATGGGTGACTTTTATATCACCGAGCATTAAAGATAAGCAATTGAATTATTTATATCAGCCATGCGGTACGAGAATTTTATTATAATAAGGGTAACGTCTTATCTGCACTTCTGCTGAGAAATAGGAGTGAATATGTATCGAATACAAGTGCAGATGCGTGTTATCGCCAGCGCCAGTGTTACCCAAATGAAATTGGCTTTCTACCCGTGTCAGCATCTTTTCTATTTTTTCTGCTTCTATTGCGCTTTTTCTTTTTTTCAGGCTCTACAACGTCAGGAGTCGGTTGTGTTCTAATCGCTGGAGTTGCGTCATCAGAGAGTGTGAGTACATAGTCATCACCATCAAAATGTAGGCTATCACCAGAATACATTTTTTTGCGTTTTATCGTACACACTTCATTGTTGACGGCTATATAGCCTTCACCAATGAGCATTTTAGCTTGCCCACCCGTTTCAACTAGGTCTAATACCTTAAGTAGGTTGCATAACTCTATTGGCTCTTCTTCTAGCTCAACTTCAATAAATTCAATGGGTTCATCGGTCATTCAAGTAACTCCTATTTCAGTTTGCGATATTATACCGCTGGATGCGACAGCAGACGAAACTTTTTGTCTTTTTTTATGGTCTTTAACTTAGATATCGTAATTCGTGTGTATTTTGGTTCAGAAGCTAATACTAGGCATAAGACAGCACATCTAAAGACAAGGGCGACGTAAGTATGGGTATTCGAGCGATGTTAAAAAAAGAGTTAATGAACTTAGATGGGTTAGACTTAATGACCGCAGAAGACGTGAGAAATTATTTGAAAGCACATTTTGCACGAGTGGCAAATAAATCAGCCCATAGTTATCGTGTGATCTCGCGCTTTAATGAATACCATAATCAGATCATGACTGGTACTGACACCAAGGAATCGACACTGAAATACGAGCGTCATCGCCTATTTAAAGACATACTTTATAAAAAATCGACGGTACAACAATGGGCCGCTAAATATGAAACGTAAGCGCACAGTAGAGATTTGACGTTGCATTTTGCCCCACCATTGATTACAGTTGTAATCAGTGGTGGGGCAAGTAATATATTATGAATCGATTACATGGCGTTATATCCAGTATGTTTTGGTTGGTGTTATGTGTTGGTTGCCAATCAAATAGTAAGGTACATGTATACCATGCGGTGTTAGAAGAAAATAAACAATCCATATTAACAAATGAGTTAGATGCTTTAGGTATTGAGTACCGTCTTAATAGTGTGATACCTAAAAGAGTATATGACAACCCAACCCTTTTCTACTTCCCTGGAGATTTGACTCAATCGATAGTTGATGAGGTAACACTTCTTGTAAACAAGTTGGGCTTTGAGCGCCTTGATACCCGTGTGTTTAATCATGATAACCACTTTTACTCGCAGGGTAACCTTGGGTTATATTTTCCTGCTCTAGCTAGTAAACAGGTTGTCCCTAATTTACTTTATGCCCACGATTGCAGTGGGCACGATAGCCGTGTTGTTTTGCGTGCAGAGAGACAGTGGCGTGAGGAAGGGATGCTAAGTACTCACAATGTTTCGGGGTGGTGGCAATACGAAGCACCGTATTTAACCCTTATTTACACAGGACAATATGGCCGTATACAGCAAGCTTACCGTGAAGAGCACCACAAGGTGATGACGTTGCAAGGCCCAAAAAAAGCCACGACGTACCATGTTTTGGGCCACCGAGAGTATCCGGTTAAGTTGTTCAATTGTGATTTACGCGTTATTTATGCACAATAATTAAAGTGCTTGTAGGCGCTTTTTGGCTATGTCTAATAACGAAAGACTTTGTTTTACTGCGGTAATATTAGGGGTAAATGGCGTCACCCTACTTGTTGCTTTTTCAATGACAGGGTATTCAGCTAGTGAATTGGCATAGACGCTTTGTGTGTCACTTGTTAATAAAAACTGGATGAATTTTTGAGCGTGATGCTTGTTTGGCGCATATTTGGCTATTGCTGCGGTGGTCGTGGAAATAGGTGTAGTGCCATCATTTGCAATCATATAATGTATGTTAAGCTTTTCAGCTAGGTCACGGTCTAGCTTGTTATTGGATTGCTTCATCATGGTCCAATAGTAGTGATTTGCCAGTGCATATTGGCATTGCCCTCTGGCCAAAGCGCGCAATTGATCTCTGTCTCCACCTGTGGGTCTTTTTGCCAATAATTGATTGGCGATGGGTAACCATGCTGTATCTGAGCCAGATTCACTGGCAAGCAGCGAGGCTACGAGCATTTGATTATAACTATGCTGCCAGTTACGAACACAAAAGGTGCCTTTGTATTGTGGGCGAGTTAATGATGCATAGCGAAGTGGTGGTGGTGATGTATCATCTTTATGACTGAAAAGCGCGCGTGTTCGTATCGAAATGCTGACCCAAAACCCATTATTATCTTTAAGTTCACTCGGGATTTGATCCCACTGGGCAAGATGTGGGATTGGCTGTAAGAGGTTTTTGTGATCATGTAATTGCACTAAATCAGAGCTCAGTATCACATCAGCAAGAGAGTCCATTCCATCTTTTTTCAAGCGAGCGAGTAAGTATTTGGATTTACCATTTACGACGTTAACTTTAATATTGTGCTGTGCTTCAAATTTTTTAATGACAGGTTCAATGAGCTCGTATTTACGAAACGAATAAACATTCAAATGCGCTGTATTAGCAAATATTGGGGCACTTTGTATCAATATAAGGGAATAAAGTAAAAGTTTGCTTTTCTTCATTGTAAATAAGAACTATTATCAGGTGTGTATAGAATACAACGTCATTTACATATGTCTATAGTTACGCCAATAATTTCAGTTTTACGTTCACCAGTGCAGTTTGGTGCCGCGTGTTTTGCGCTTTTTGTATCGGTCATGCTGTATGTAGGTTATTTACTGAATAATTATTACCAACAGCAAGAACGGCAAACATTACAACAGCAGCTATCGCAGTACCATCATCAACTTGATACCAAACTATCATACGTTGGGCATTTGTTATATTCGATTGATTCTTATTTGGTGCCTAGTTTTGAAATGGACCTTTTCAACCAAGTTGCGCAGTCCCAGCTTCCGGGCAGTGATGTTGAACTGCGGCTAGAACTTTATCGAATCATTAGTGCTGAACAAGTGGCGAATGTGGAAGCCAGTCAGAAAAGTCAGGGTTTTTTTGATTATAAAGTACGTTTAGCGCAAGCACACAGCCAGCATTACCTCACATTGATGAACGTGGCCCCAATGGCCGAATATGGGCATACAATGGGGGATAGCTTAAATTTTGCCGAACAACAAATCAACGCCCTTTACGAACAACAAAGTCTGATGGCCATCAACTGGCGAGATCAAGCTAAATGGACATTACTGGTACAAAGGCCCGATCACGATGGAGCAGCATCAGCATTGGGTATTAGCTTTGAATTACCAATTTTACTAGAAGGTTTGTTTGGTCATATTTACCAGACAAGTCAACAGCACATTCGTGTTTTAACACAACAACAGGTGCTGTTTAGCTCTGATTGGCAAAACACGCATAGTTTAGAAAGTCGACAAGTAGGTGCATATCAACATATCGACTTTTATGGTCAAGAGTTGATGTTACAGTTATTTAGTCAGAAGCAATTGGCCCCCAGTTTACTCGAAAATAGGCAATTGATGATTGCAGGATTCATTGTGGTGGCAAGTCTATGTGCATGGCTAGTATGGATGCAAGTACGATATTTGGTTTCTAGGAATAACGTTGTTAACAGAATAGTGGTGGAGCGCACCACAAGCCTAGCGCAAGCCAATGAGCGGTTAAGTGTTGAATCGGATAGGCGTTTAGCGGCTTTACAGCAGCAGATCAGCGCTGAAAGAAAGTATAAAAGCCTATTTTTGAACAGTAATGAAGGGCTTTTTGTACTCGATGGGCACGGTCAACTTATTGATGCTAACCCTGCATTTAGACGCTTGCTTATCGGCGCAGAGGACAAACCCCTTGGGGCGTATTTAAGCCAATATATCGTTGATGATGAGTTCGCTACGCAGTGGCAAGCCATCATTGATCAGAAATCGCGACATGACGAATTAGAATGGTTAGCGCAGGTAGAGTCTAAAGATAGTATTTGGCTTAGACAAACTGGAAGTTGGTTACATAACCCTAGTGGGACCTTGTATGAAGGGCGTGTAACAGATATTACGCAACTTAAATTGTTTAATGAACAACTCAAGTACAAAGCTCAGCATGATAGTTTAACAGATCTGATTAATCGACAAACATTCTTGAATTTGGTTGAAACGTGTCGAACGGCCACAGAGCGAAAGTATATATTGCTATATATTGATTTAGACAGGTTTAAGTTGATTAATGATACCTTAGGTCATCTCGCTGGAGACCGACTGTTGGTTGAATTTGCAACACGTATGCGAATATTGCTAGGGAACTTTGCTGACATTGCGCGTTTGGGAGGCGATGAGTTTGCAGTATTAATTGATTTTGCCAAATTGCCGATGCCATTAGAGGGCGTATTGGAAGATATTCTGGTAGAAATACGTAAACCTTTTGTATATCAAGAGCAGAGTCATTGTATTAGTGGCAGTGTTGGGGTTAGGAAGTTTACCGTTCCATGTTTGAATTATGAAGCAGAAAAGCTGCTGCATGATGCGGACATTGCTATGTATGAGGCAAAAAAGCGAGGTAAAAATTGCTATCACATCTATAGTTCAGCGATTGCCTGTGAAGCTTCTAGGAAACTGAGAGTCGAGCGCGCATTACATGATATGACGTTAGACACTGAGCTTAAATTACAGTTTCAGCCTATTTTTTGTCGAGATGGCAAGGTGTTGCGAGGCTTTGAAGCGTTAGTGCGGTGGCAAAGCCCAGAGCTGGGCTTTGTCAGCCCTGCAGAGTTTATTCCAATCGCGGAAGAATGTGCCAAAATAAACGTGCTAGGTCAGTGGGTATTTCGTGAGGCCCTATCGTTTATGAGTGAGCATAATTGTGAAGGGCTGTTTATGAGTGTGAACGTGTCTCCCTTACAACTACAAAGTGGGATGTTTGTACCTTGGTTAAAGCAATTGTTTGCTCAGTATGATGTGTCACCGCAACAATTTAAAATTGAATTGACTGAATCTGCGATGATGATGGTGGAGGACAGTTTGATTGAGCCATTAGAGCAATTGCATGAACTTGGATTTGGTATTTATATCGATGATTTTGGAACTGGTTTTAGTAGCTTAGCTCGTTTAAGCGTATTGCCTGTGGATGGTTTAAAAATTGATAGGGCATTTATTGACGGTATTGAGTGCGCTGGCAGCGCTCGTCAGCTGATTGAAGCAATTTGTGCAATTGCGAAAAGTTTTGATTTAGAAGTGACCGCAGAAGGAATTGAAACACCAGAACAATTAGCCGTATTAGGGGTATTGCATTGTCAACAAAGCCAAGGTTACCTTATGAGCAAACCATTAAAACGTCAGGCAGCAGCAGAATTACTTATTCAGACTTATGGTAGGCCATATTTAGAATTGGTTACGCAATAGGCACTCAGTACTGAGAATGTAATACAAACCCATGTGAGTATCTGATTTTGTGCTTTACTTGATATTGACTTTAAGCAATGAGCAATGGAGCCATATATGCCAAAAGTAACCTCTGTTACGAATAATACATTTTGTTGGGCTGAATTATGCTCGAGTGACTGGTCAGCAGCAAAAACATTCTACACCGAATTATTTAACTGGCAGTTTGATGATCAACCTATTGGTGATGATTACTATTACACGATGCTGCAAAAGGATAAAGATGATATAGCCGCCATGTATCAAATGATGCAAGAACAAGTAGACGCAAAGGTTCAGAGTCATTGGTTGGCGTATATTGCAGTGGAAAATGTTGATGTATTAGCCGTTGAAGCGCAAAGTTTAGGCGCACACATTATTCACGGGCCACATGATGTGCCTGGTGCAGGCAGAATGGTTATGATGAGCGACCCAACAGGTGCTTTAGTTGCACTGTGGCAAGCGAAGGAGCACTCAGGTTACCAACGAAAATTTGAGTTTAATGTGCCGTATTGGCATGAACTGGCATCCAAAGATGTCGCAGCAAGTACCTCTTTCTATACACAGCTTTTAGGGTGGGAAGCCGAGATTATGCCTATGGGGGAGTCACAATATACCCTGTTTAGCGTCAATTCAGAGCCTGTTGCATGGTTAATGGAAATGACATCAGAGTGGGATGAAAGTATTACGCCACATTGGATGATTTATTTTTCTGTGCGAAGTTGTTATGCAATGGTAGCACAAGCGGAGCAACTCGCTGGCACAGTATGTGTGCCACCGACTGATATTGTGCAAGTGGGTCGGTTTGCTGTATTGAGCGACCCTAGCGGTGCTGTATTTTCAATTTTAGAGTCGACCTCAGGAGATATTATTGACTCTGAACAATAGGCAGAGATTGCGGTAACTTGATCACTTCACCACCACATTTTGCAAAGCTCTGAAGCAGTGTGTCAATTAAAGCTTGCAGCTTACCAGAGTGATGTAATGCCTTAATTGATGCATCTAATGCGCTGACCAGTTTTACGTGGCGCTGGTGCACGTAATGATAGATGCGATGAGGTTTAGCGTGCAGAAGTTTAATGTACACTTTTTTAATTCCAGCGGTGCACAAAGAGCCGCTGGGAAATACGCTGTTTGCTAACAGTATATTTGCTTGTTCTTTTACCAATGCTTGGAAAGCAGAAATGTCATTTTGCACAGCAGTACAGCTTAAATCTTTTTTGGCGCAATAGTGTTCCGCAATGAGGTTACCATGAATACGCAATATGGGATCTTTTAGGTTTACCTGGCAACTGTGTGGTTTAAGGCAAAAAATGGCTAATTGAGATTGCGCAATGGGAGTTGGTATTTTTATTACGTTTTTGTACGTTGTCATCACAACATCAACACGACCGCCTTCCGCATCGAGTAGGCCCTGATCCACATTTTTTAATCCTCGGTAACTGGGTAAAAATATCACTTCAGGAACGATGTTCAATGGCTGATAAATTTCGGTCATGATGGCGGTAACCTGTTGCTGGCCTAGCTGATAGGAGAGTGCTTCACTGGCATTAATTGTGTAGGGCTTTGCATTGCAAGGGAGGATAAAAAGTACTGATATAATCAGTAGTAAGGTGCGCATAGTGAGTCTACCTGTCCATAAATACGTAAGTTAATGATTGTTGTTTTTGCATACTGATTGCTTAGCACTGGCTTGATTTTTATGTATCTTACCCCAAAAATATTAGTTCAAATTATGTAACGTGAAAGCGTTTCGGGTTAAATATTGTGTCGGGTAATTAGGAATTGATATGAATAAACACATTGTTATCACAGGGGCCAATAGAGGTATTGGGTTAGAGTTTTGCAAGCAGTATGCTTTAGCTGGTTATCAGGTAACAGCCATTGTTCGTCGTTCATCTGATGCCCTTGAACAATTGAATGGGGTCAATATTGTAACTGACATCGATGTAAGCAACACGACGGACATTACTGTGTTACAGGAGGCTTTATCTGGACAACCGATAGATGTCCTTATCAATAACGCAGGGGTATTTAGTAATGAAACACTGACTGATATGGACTTTTCAGCCCTAGAACGACAGCTACAGGTAAATGCCATTGCCCCAATTCGTGTTGTGCATGCATTACAGCAGAATCTTTCACCCGGTGCTAAAGTTGCTATGATCACCAGCCGAATGGGATCAATTGCAGATAATAGCTCTGGCGCATATATTGGCTATCGCATGTCAAAAGCCGCATTAAATGCCGCGAGCGTGAGCTTAGCGCATGAATTAAAAGATCAAGGTGTCGCGTTAACATTGTTGCACCCAGGGTTCGTACAAACTGAGATGGTGAATTACGCAGGAGATATTTCAGCTGAGCAAGCAGCGTATAGGTTAATTAACCGTATTGAGGAACTGACGCTTGAATCCAGTGGCAGCTTTTTACATGGGAATGGTGATCCACTTCCTTGGTAAAAGATATTTTATAGAGGGAAGAAGTGTCGACCATAGAGTCAATAAAGTTTAGTTTATTTATGCTAATATGAGCACATCAATTGAGTTCACCTGAATGCAGATTATCTATGGAATTATCACAAAATACACCACTTACTTTGCCGCTATTTTTATTAAATGATGAAATCGAAACGCGTAATATTGACATGCCTGATTTGGTGTTAAATGTTACGCTCGATGAAACACTTCTGGCTAATTTATGTCAAAATCCGAGAGCAGATGAAAGTGTCAGTATTACTTTAGATACGTATGATCTTGAAGTGAGAGATGTCACATTTTCAGCGTTAGCAACAGGCTCACACCAAGCACAGTTATTACTGAATCATGGCCCGGTATTGAGTGCCGTACTCAGTGATGAATCTGAGCAAGTTTTTATTTCCCCTCCGGTAGAGATGATGCCGACCTTTGATTTAGGCGAAGAAGTCGAGGAGGATTAATGCAAAAACGCTTCTGGGCCCTATTGATTGGCTTTTTATTGCTTTGTGGGTGTACCGCAATTGGTTTTAGCAAATATGATGACTTGTTTGGTAAATCGCAAACTCAAGCACGTTTGAGTAGTGGTCAGTATGGTCTCGCAGCAGAATATTTAAAAGCGGTTAAGCCTGTTTTAGATACACGGTGTGTGGTGTGTCACGGCTGTTATGATGCACCGTGCCAACTTAAGCTATCTTCACCTGAAGGGATTGACCGAGGGGTAAGTAAAACACGTGTCTATGACGGCACAAGGTTATTGGCTCAACAGCCAAGCAGGTTGTTGTATGATGCCGCGAACACAAAGCAGTGGCGTGAAAAGGGATTTACACCGGTATTGAATGAGCGAGTACAGACAGAACAGGCGAACTTGTTAGGGAGTGTATTATACAATAGTTTGCTGTTAAAGATGGGTCATCCGCTACCATCGCAAAGCATACTGGGTGAAGAGTTTGATTTTTCATTAGACCGTACACAGCGCTGTGCAAATATGGATGAGTATTCCGCATTGGCAAGACATCAACCTCATGCGGGGATGCCTTATGGATTGCCAGCTATATCGCCACAAGAGTTCAATATCCTAACATCATGGATGCGCAAAGGCGCCAAAATGGCCCATATTCTCCCACCCACAGAGGAGGATATAAAGCAGGTGTCACAGTGGGAAGCATTTCTAAATCAAGATAGCCTAAAGCATCGATTGGCTGCGAGATATATTTATGAACATTGGTACCTTGCCAATATTTACTTTCCTACCAAGGTAAAAACAGCATCACCGAGCTTTTTTAAGTTGGTACGCTCGACTACTCCCCCAGGGCAAGAAATTAAACTCATTGCAACTCGCCGCCCGTATGATGATCCGCAAACTGGACGTGTCTATTATCGGTTAATGCATGAGCGTACTACCATATTAGCCAAAACGCATATGCCGCTTGCGCTAGATGGAAAGAAGATGCTGCGGTTATATCAGCAGTTTATTGGTGCGGATTATGACGTAACGTATTTGCCGAGTTATGATGCCAAGGTTGCGTCGAATCCATTTAAAGCGTTTTCACAAATCCCGGTAAAATCTAAATATCAATTTATGCTTGATGAAGCGGAATTGATCATTAAGGGTTATATCAAAGGCCCCGTGTGTAGAGGACAAGTGGCATTAAATGTGATTAATGACCTGTTTTGGGTGGCGTTTGTTGATCCGGATAAAAACAGTTCTCCAGAAGTGAGTGAGTTGTTGTTATCGCATGATGATGAGTTGGCTTTGCCTGCTTCAGAACAAAGTAATGTGTTGCCGGTATCTAGTTGGACGAAGTATGCAACTCAACAGCATGCCTATTTAAAAGCTAAAACAGCATTGGCCAATAAGTTACTCGGGGATGGGGAAAACTTAACCCTAGATTTATTATGGCAAGGGGATGGGCATAATCAAAACGCTGCGCTAACGGTATTTCGCCATTTTGACAGTGCAACGGTGGTAAAAGGCTTTGTTGGACAAAAACCAAAAACAGTTTGGGTACTTGACTATGCATTATTTGAACGTATTCATTATTTGCTGGTGGCGGGCTTTGACGTATACGGTAATATAGGCCATCAGTTAAATACGCGCCTATATATGGACTTTTTACGTTTAGAGGGTGAACAGAACTTTATTAACTTTTTGCCAAAAAGTATTCGTAAAGAAGTGCGGGATCATTGGTATAGGCGTTCACATGTAAGTTTAAGTGAGTTCATAAATCGTAAGGCGTTATGGGGCGCGCCAACGGGTATTGAGTTTGTAACGAATTCACCAAAAGATGAGTTACTTGATAAGTTTCAACAACATTTGGCACCCGTATTGAGCCAAGAATATGATTATAGTGCTGTTCCTGAGGCATTTAAAGCGCTCAATCATCTGCCTACGACGACCATAAATTTACTGCCTCAAGTGTCATATATTTTGCAGAAAGGCCCAACAGGGCAGAGCCATAAAGCCTACACGTTGATCCATCATAATGCGCATTATAACATTTCAAGCTTGTTGAATGAAAACGGTCAGCGAGCCTATCAAGAAGACACAGCCACATTAGTCCCAGGGTTTATCGGAGATTACCCAGAAGCAATCTGGTATTTGCCAAATGAAGTACATGCAACAGAGTTTATTTCGCAACTGCAAGCGGTTGCAAGTGAAGCAGATTATCGCGCTTTAAAAGCGCAGTTTGGTATTCGTCGGACGCACCCGCAGTTTTGGCAGTACAGTGATATATTACATAACGTTGCGAAAGAGTATCGGGGTGTAGAGTATGGACTGTTTGATTACAATAGACTGGAAAACCGTTAGATGTTAATGATTTAACAAGCTAACGGTTTTAGTTAGGGAGCGTTACAATATACTCGCGGCTTTCACAGCGGCGAGTAATACAGATTCATCTAAACGAACTTTGTAATTTGGGTTCGTATATTGAAATTGCACCAGTCCTTTTTTGTCGACTACAAATACCGCTGGTACCGGTAAGGCGACTTTGCTTTGTCCGTCTAAATCAACAAAATTGACACCCATACGATCGCGGTATGCTTTGGCTGTTTTCTCATCTAAGAAATACGCAACACCCAGAGCCTGTGCTAATGCCAGTTTACTATCAGACAGTAACTGATAATTAGGTGAGTCGATTTTGCTTTTTGCCAATGCTGCTGGGCTATCAGGAGATACCGCGATGATTTTTGCACCATAGCCTGCAATTTGTGCTTCAATTTTTTGGATCCCAGCTAATTGACGAGAGCAATATGGACACCATCCACCGCGATAAACGACAATGACTGTTGCTTTATTGTCGGCATATAGGCTGTTTAAATTGACTGATTTATTGTCTTTATTTCTTAACGTCAATTGAGGGGCGTCTAAGCCTGGTAACAAAGGCCTAACGCGTTCAGGGGCAGACTCAATATTAGTAACTTGAGCCGCGTGAGTGATTGGGCTTACGAAAAAGCCAATTATAATAATTGATATAGCTGTTAGAAAACGCATAAAATTCTCATGAATAAATTAGTGACTTGTATTAGAACGGACCAGTGGCGAATTTCTTTCAGTGGGGTATCATATTGCCTTTGAAATGATCATAGAGAGAGCACAATGTCTGCCAATGTCACTAAACTGGTTGTAATGCTAGAAATGCAAAACGCCATGAATACAAAAGTTCATGAACAGTGGTTTAACCAAGGGTTTGATTGGTATCGTGCTATCTGGGTTGAATGTGCAGAAATGCTCGACCATTACGGTTGGAAGTGGTGGAAAAAGCAAACACCTGATACAGAACAAGTGATACTAGAGTTAGTGGATATATTTCACTTTGGTTTGTCACTACGTATTGATGGTGAAACATCATATCAGGCGCTGGCGCAGCAGCTTGATACACAATTACAGCAACCGCATTGTGGTGCTGATTTTAAACAAACACTAGAGCAATTGGCAGCATCAGCTATTGCGGATAAAACGTTTAATGCCGAAGCCTTTGCTGGGTGCATGCAGCAAATTGACATGAGTATTGACGATTTATATCGTGGTTATGTTGGCAAAAATACGCTGAACTTTTTCCGTCAAGATCATGGTTACAAAGATGGTACGTACATTAAAGTATGGAATGGTCAAGAAGATAACGAGCACCTAGTTGACGTAGTAAAAAGCCTCGATACAGAGCATCCAGATTTTGCCAAAAATGTATATGCTGGTTTAGTTGCGCGTTACCCGAGCTAGTTTACTCCTCTGTTAATGGGAGTAAGTGGCGGTAATCAGTCACACATTGATAGCCAGTGATCTTATTCGCTGGCTGTTTGCTGTCAGGGTTTGCGACTGCGAGCAAATGGGCAATACCATAGTGCTTGGCGGCATCTAAGACGGCTAAGCTGTCATCCACGAATAAAGTGCGCTGCTTATCAAATTTCAAGTCAGCTTGTACTTGTTGCCACAGAGACTGGCTTTCTTTACTTACACCGTATTGGTGCGTGGAGATAATTTTGTCTAAGTAAATGTCAAACTGTGTGCGCTCTATTTTCAATGATAAGCTATCAGGATGGGCATTAGTGAGTAATATTAGCTCTTTACCGGCTGCTTTGAGAGCTTGTAAAAAAGCCGGAGTGTCGTCACGAATGGTAATTAGGTGCTGAATTTCTCGCTTAAGGTCCATAATGGGTAAGTCGAGTTGTGCTTGCCAATAATCTAAACAATACCATTGTATTTGGCCGCCGACGGCTTCGTAGCGCTTCATAATTTCAGCTTTCGCATCGGTTAAGCTAATCCCCTGTTTCTTGGCGTACTCCCGAGGGATCACATCGAGCCAAAAATGACTGTCGAAATGGAGATCCAGTAGTGTGCCATCCATATCAAGTAAAACGGTGTCGATATTTGACCAATTTAGCATAGGCATTTTTCGTTAAAGGCTTTATGATTAAGTTACCGTCATGATAGCAAAAAAACGCCTATGTCACAGAAAAAGCACCCTTGTCCACCTGAGATCATGACTTGTGAAGTCGTGGCTAAAAGTAAACTGTTTACTGTGGAGTCACTCGACTTGCAGTTTTCCAATGGCGTGCAACGCCAATATGAACGAGTTCGTGGCGGCGGTCGTGGTGCGGTTATGATCGTCCCAATAACGGCTGAAAATGAACTACTCTTAGTGAGAGAGTATTGTGCTGGTACGCATGATTATCAATTAGGCTTCCCAAAAGGGCTTATTGATCCTGGTGAAACACCGCTTGAAGCTGGAAATAGGGAACTAAAGGAAGAGGTGGGCGTGGGAGCGAAACAGTTCACAGATTTAAAAACGTTGTCTTTAGCGCCGAGTTACTTTAATGCCAAAATGCATGTACTTGTTGCTCAGCAGCTTTACGTACAAAGCCTTGAAGGTGATGAACCTGAACCCTTGGTAGTTGTTAAATGGCCATTACACGATTGGCAATCTTTGCTAACTCAAGTGGATTTTACAGAGGCTCGAAGTGTTGCCGCATTACTGTTATTACAGCAATTTTTAGCATCGGAGGAGTAAGTTTGCACTCATTATTGGAGCCTTGTATTACGCTTGCCGCGCAAGCAGGCGCCGCGATATTGGAAATTTATAAAAATGACGATATTGGCGCGAGAGAAAAGTCAGACAAGACGCCCGTGACTTTGGCGGATATTGCCGCCAATGAGGTGCTTATGGCTGGGCTACAACAGTTAACCCCTGATATTCCTATTATGTCAGAAGAAACACCAATCCCTGAATTATCACAGCGAGCATCTTGGCACCGCTATTGGTTACTCGACCCACTGGATGGTACAGGAGAGTTTATTTTAGAAAGTGGCGACTTTGCGGTCAATATTGCTTTGATTGAGAATAATAAACCCGTGTTGGGAGTAATATATTGGCCGACTGAAAATACCACTTACTATGCTGTTCATGGCGGCGGGGCGTTTAAACGTTCAGCGACACAGGACACGCAAATCTATGTATCAAAGCCAAATAACCTCACTGTTGCAGTAAGCCGTAGACAAAAATTGGAAGTTGTCAGTCAATTTATTGAACGGCAGTTTGACACAATTGCATTAGGGTCTTGTTCATTAAAGGCATGTATTATCGCGGAAGGTCAAGCAGATTGCTTTTTACGGGTTGGTCCGACGGGGGAGTGGGATACCGGTGCGTCTCAAGTAATAGTGGAAGAAGCGGGGGGATGTATCACTGACGCAGAGTTTAATCCACTTACTTATAACCAACGAGAGAGTATCGAAAACCCAGACTTTATTGTGATGGGCCACCAAGATTGGCCTTGGCAGACAATGATCACACCACATCAACGACGGTCACTGTCTAAATAACGCACAAGGTTGGCAATTATTTACTTGCGTTTTGGTATATAAAGCACTTAACGAAAATTAAGTGCTTAATTGCTTGCATTTAAAATAGAATCCTATACTATAGCGACCTCTTCAAAAGACAAGTTTAAAACATTGTTTTTTAGGAGAATAAATTTTAAGCGATTTCACTTAAAATTACA
>NZ_JAGJEF010000052.1:0-37908 GCF_018100875.1 Pseudoalteromonas sp. MMG012 | reverse complement strand
CGAAAAACATAGACAATCTACATCGACTGTTAGTCGCAATGGCAAGAACAGCAAACGGGTTAAAACTGAAGGTGGCGACTTCGAACTCGATACACCTCACGACTGCGAAAGCTCTTTTGAACCCAAACAGGTCAAAAAGCACCAAACCCGTTTCACGTCTATGGCCGATACGTACAAGGTGGGCATTCGTGACATCGTCAATGCTTTTGATGAATGGTATGGTTCTGGGATATCGCCGACACTTGTTTCTCGTATGCGGTTATCGAATAAGTTATCGAGTAGCAATCACGCCCACTTGATACGATATATTCTATTGTTTACCTGAGTTGTATTGTCGTTAAAATTCGTCAAGACAAAAGGGTTATCAACAAGTCGATTATTTTAGCACTGGGTATCAATATCGAAGGCCATAAAGAGTGGATCGCCGAGAACTAAGGTGCTAAATTCTGGTTAAACGTTCTGACAGAACTTCGACAGCGTGGTACGGAAGATATCTTCTGATGACCTTAAAGGTTTCCCTGATGCTATCAATACCGTTTTCCTCAAACTAACATCCAGCTTCGTATTGTACACATGGTTCGCAATTCGTTGAAATATGTCTTGTGGAAAGATTACAAAGCAGTCATCGCTGATTTAAAGCGTGTTTATCGTTCAGTTACAGAGGATGAAGCCTTACGTGAACTGGAGCGCTTCAGTAACATCTGGGACAGCCAATATTCGCAAATTGCAAAGTCATGGCACAACTATTGGCAAAATCTGAAAACGCTGTTTAACTACCCTGAAGATATCCGCAGGGCTATCTACACAGCCAACGCGATTGAATTGCTCAATAGTATAATTAAGCTCAGCTCTGGATAAGCGAATTTGCCCAATAAAGCTATTTTTCTCACTCTTGGCGCTGCTTTTATGCAGTAATAGCCCGCTATTACTGCATAAAAGCGCCTTGATATTGAACGAAATATCATCATTGGAGCGTACGTAAGTTTGCTTACAAAATATTTTCTATTCCAAAACCCTTATCCAAACCCGAGGTTAATTAGAAAGACATAAAAAAGCGTAAAATATAATTCAGCGAGAAAAATGCTTTTTCTTGCGATAAAAGATGCCAGCAAGAAATGGAAGGTGCCGATTCAAAACTGACGTCAGGCGGTGATTCGTCTTATTATTGAATTCGAGGAACGCCTCGAAAGGCATATCAATGAAATGGCAGTTATTATAGCTAGGCTACAATTTATTTCGATGAGTGTAATTAGTGCACTTCGCAGGAATAGTAAGTCTACAACACGAGTACTTTTCGAAAGGGAATCGATAGTACAAGCAAATTACCTTGTACTACAAGCAGTAATAAGTAGCCTATACGGTCACTCGTCTACATTTTTATTATGGCAATCGGCGAGCAAGTTCTGCCAGAAGCTCTTTCCTTTTCTGCGTGTGAGTTTTATATTGTTTTCAGGAATACTTTCCGGATCATCATAATTATCAAGCGCGTGCTCCATACTAAGTTCTCGAATTAGGTGCAAAGTTGGGTAGGGAGCTCTATTAGTATAGTTTGCAGGGTCATCATCTTCGCTGTCTGCAAATACATAATTAGGGTGAAAGTTAGCAATTTGATAAATACCTTCATAACCTTGTACACATAACATAGCATTCGCTAAATCGACTAGATTCAAGAAATCATCAAAGTTTTGAAACCCTTGTGTAAAAAACAACAAGGTTGTTTCTCTTTCTGGGTTTTGTGTTAATTGAACGCAGTGCTCAAGCATATCCATAACGGCATCATCATGACTTATGCTACTAGATGGTTGGTAGTGAACTTTATTCTGAACAACTTCTTGTCTTGCAAATGGGCAAAAGTTAAATTTAACGATAACAGAACTAACCCAATTCTGCATGGTATTAATAGGGGCGGTCATGTTAATTCCTCTGGTGTACGTAATGAACTTAACAAATCAAGAGATTTAGGAATTGCACCCTGATTCTTCTGTAGGCATGCATGTGCATTTTTACCCAGCAACGTTCGAGTATCGAAATCATCTAATAGCTTAATTAAAACTTCACTAAGCTGTTGTTCATGATCAATTTGTAGTGCACCTTTGTTGGAGAGTAGGTCTGGGTAAATGTGGGAGAAGTTGTAAGTTGAAGGCCCTGTAAGTACACCAACTGCGAAAGCAGCCGCTTCAAGGGGGTTATGTCCACCTCTTTCAATAAGACTACCACCTATGTAAGCAATATCCGCACAGCCATAGAGCATTTTTAGCTCACCTAAAGTATCGGCCAGCAAAACTTGTTTTGTAGGCTCTAAAGCCTCACTACGTTTAGTAAAAGAGAATGCTTGTTGATTGAGTATGTTTTCAACAAATTGAAACTGTTCAGGGTGTCGAGGTGCAATAATTAACAAAGCATTTGGGTTTTTCTTTAATAATTGTTGATGGGCAAAAAGTACTTTTTCATGTTCTTTTGGGTGAGTTGAACCTGCAACCCATACAAGTCTGTCCGCAAGCTGTGCTTTTAAGGCATTAGCATTTAACTGAACATCAGAATCTATTTGGATGTCAAACTTTATTGACCCTGTTACGGTTACTTTCTGCCTAGCTAGGCCCAGAGTAATAAAACGGTTTGCATCTTCCTCATTATGGCATGCTAAGTGATCTATGCTTTTCATAAGTCGTTTGGCGAGGGGAGAGACTCTTTGATAGCCTTTCAGCGACTTCTCAGACAAACGCGCATTGATAATAACAGTCGGGCATGTTTGTTTGTTAGCTTGTGCTAATAGGTTTAGCCAAAGTTCAGTTTCTAATATGATCAGTAGTTTTGGTTGTAAGGTTTTGATAAAGCGTTTACTACAATGCCAAAAATCAAATGGTAAATAACAAATATTTGTATATTGCCCAAGGCTATCAGTAGCTTGTTGGCGACCTGTTGGGGTGTTGCAAGTAATTATAATGTTATCGTTTGGGTGGCGTTTTATATATGCTTTTATTAATGGTGTCGCTGCGAGCACCTCACCTACTGATGCGCAGTGGAAAATGACGGCATTTTTTGGTAAAGACTTCAAAGAAAGAGCAAAGCGCTCTAAAAAAAACAACCGATAAGCAGGGTTTTTGTGTCCTCTAATTAGGTATAGATAAATGACTATTAAGGGGCTGAGTATATAAAGGAAGCAGCTGTATAAAAGGCGTATCATGAGTCACATATGGTAAATATAAAAACTCATTTTACTGTGAATTGTGTGAGAATTGAAATCTAATAACAAATTTACACACTTTAGAGTCGTGCTCCCACAAAATAACTTTGTTACCATATAGGTATATTTCAAAAAACACTGATAAAAGATGAAGTCTAAAAGTACGTATTTCTTTGCTGGTATATTATTTTTCCTCTCTACCTATGCATTTTCAGCACCAACGGCATATTTACCAATTGGGAAAAATGTCATTTTAGAGTATCAAATTGACCAGATGTTTGCTTTGACACATGGTACACCAATGGCAAAACCATATCGTTTAAGTGAAATACATTCTGCGCTGCGAAAGCTCTATAGTCTTGATAGAGCGTTATATAATGCTATTCAGAAGCGTTTAAAGCCCTACTCAAGTAAAGATGACATTACCCGTCAGGGAGTCAAATTGAGAATTGATTCTGGAGAGGAAGTTAAATTAGCTAATGAGAGAAGTAATGTCTCTAGTGAATATGGGGAACTGTCACTGGAAGGTATTTGGCGAGGTAGTGAAAGTTCGCTATTACAAGTCGGCATTGATTACCGAGTCGAAGCTGGAGATTTGATCCCTTATAATACCTTTTACGCGTTAGGCGGTGAGACTTTTCAGCTCAATTTAGGATATAAAGAACATTGGTTCTCACCGTTTAAAAGCTTTGCACAAGTCTACTCTAATAATGCAAAACCGCTACCTTCTGTATCTATTGGGTTAATTGCACCTCTAAAAAACTGGTGGAACTTTGACTTTGAGCTTTTTTACGCAGAGTCGGAACATGTAGAAAGTGGCATCTTATATGAAGGAAAACTCCATAGTGGCAGACCTAAGCTGGCTGGCACACACTTTAGCCTAGAGCCGATAGATGGTTGGAAAATTGGCTTAAATCGAATGATGCAATTCGGAGGTGGGCCTCGCGAAGTTAATGTTAAGGATGTATTAAAAGCTTATTTTGACCCAGCAGGAAATGATAATTCGGGTCTTACTGGTAGTAGGGATGAAGAATTAGGAGACCAATGGGTAACTTTTACAAGTACATTACGGACAACGACAGTATTGCCAGTTGAGTGGTATATAGAATATGGAGGAGAGGATACTAAAGGCCACAAAAACTACCAATTTGGTAACACCGCGACCAATCTTGGTTTTTATCTTCCAAAATTAACAGCTGAAAGTACGTTGCGTTATGAGTATTCAAATCAGCACAGCCTTTGGTATGTCAATCAAATATACCCAACTTACGGGAATTCAATTGGTGGGGCTGTCATGGGGAGTTTTATTGGTGATCAACGAAAGTTTGGCGATGCAGCACCATCTCAAGCTCATGTTATTGATGTTACTTACAGTGAATCCTTCACTTCTTTGTGGCGAGCGAAATACACTAGAATTGAAAATAAAAGTGGTTATTTAAATGAGCTTGGTCAACTAGGGGAGAATTATGAAGTGGGTCAAGAGTTGCAAATTAGCAATAGTCGCAGCATTGCCAAAAAGCAGGTTGAGACTACTTTGGCTGTAGGTAAGGATGTATTTGGACAGAGCTATACTTGGTTATCAGTCAATGTATACTGGTAGCTCACGGATATTATTTACAGAATTAAGCCCAATAGCGGTGATTTAGGAACTGATATGTCGAAAAATCAACATGTTGAACAAAGTTATTTAGCTTCTTTGCAACGTCATCAAGATGTTTTCAATACAATGGCTGATTATCATCAAGAAGTGATGCAACTATTGAATGCATGCCAAAGCGCTTTAGCCCGAGGTGGTAAAGTTATTTGGTTCGGCAACGGTGGTAGTGCGGCAGACGCGCAACATTTGGCTGCCGAATTTGTCGTTCGATATAAGCTGGAGCGGGGGCCGTTGGCATCCATAGCGCTAACCACAGATACGTCTATTTTAACAGCGCATAGCAATGACTACCACTTCGATACGGTATTTGAGCGTCAAGTTCAAGCTTTGTGTAAAAAAGAAGATTTAGTGATTGGTTTAACAACATCCGGTACGAGCGCTAATATTAATTTGGCGCTGGCAGCAGCCAATGAGTTAGGTGCGTTCACTGTGGCATTGACGGGGCGAGATGGTGGTGAAGTAAAAAGCATTGCGAAGTTACCAATTATAATTCGTAATGATGAAACAGCGCGTATTCAAGAAGCCCATATGTTTATTGGTCATTGGTTATGTGAGGCTGTGGATATGTTGGTTGCGGAGTTGCAACAATGAATTTAGCCAACTTGCAACATCTGAATAAAGCGCGTGTTCTAGTCGTTGGGGATGTCATGCTTGATCGTTATTGGCTAGGAGATACCGGTAGAATCTCCCCTGAAGCACCGGTACCCGTTGTTAAAGTGAGCCGCCTAGAAGACAAAGCAGGGGGCGCTGCAAACGTTGCTAAGAATGTGGCACATTTAGATGGAAAAGTGGGATTGCTCGGGTTGATAGGTAAGGATGACAATGGTCAAACTCTAGAGCGTATTTTGCAATTTGAAAATATACATTCTCAGTTAGTGAGCATTGATGCGCTACCAACGATCGCTAAAATGCGAGTCATAAGCCGGCACCAACAAGTTGTAAGGTTAGACTTAGAAGAGACATTTACAAATACACATAGTCGTTTTCTATTGAATAAATTGGTGGAAGTCATTGATGAATATGATTATATCTTGTTTTCGGATTATAATAAGGGGGCGCTGTCGGCTATTCAAGAAATGATAGCAGTTGCAAAATCGGCTGGAAAAACAGTGCTTGTTGATCCTAAGTCATCTGATTTTTCGATATATCGCGGTGCAGATTTCATTACACCCAATCTTAATGAGTTTAAACTAGCAGGAGGCGTTGTTGATTCTGAAGAGACATTAACTGAGAGTGCTCGTAAGCTACTACAAGAAGCAGGCATTGAGGCAATGTTGCTAACTCGTTCAGAACAAGGCATGTCATTGATTAGTGCTTCAGAAAAACATCACTTTTCAGCTCAAGTAAGAGAAGTGAGTGATGTAACGGGTGCCGGTGATACAGTGATTGCAACCCTGACGACGATGTTGGGAGCCGGTATGGTTGCAAAAGACGCAGTTGAAGTTGCAAATATTGCTGCAGGCATTGCAGTGAGCAAACTTGGAGCTGCCACCGTAACGCCTGAAGAGTTAAGTCGTAAGCTAGGACAGTACTTAATTGAGAATGGTGAGCATTATCAAACTCCTTATGACGATGTGCATCAACATATCGCATTTGCACAAAAAAATGGTGAGCGTATTGTATTTACCAATGGGTGTTTTGATATATTACATGCGGGACATGTAAAATATTTGGCACAGGCTAAAGCTATGGGTGATAGGCTAGTTGTCGGTTTGAATAATGACGAGTCTATATCACGTCTTAAAGGTTCAGATAGGCCAATAAACCCTTTAGATGAGCGGGCTATGGTACTATCTGCATTGGCTTCGGTTGATTGGGTAATCCCTTTTGGCAGTGAAGCACAAGGAGATACGCCAGCAGAACTGATCGCACGACTCAGCCCTGATGTTTTGGTCAAAGGTGGTGATTATACGGTATCTGAAATCGCAGGTGCCGATCATGTGCTGAGTACCGGAGGAAAAGTTGAGGTGCTTGACTTCTTAAATGGTTGCTCTACTTCAAATATTATTAAAAAAGCGCAGTCAACTCAATAAGAATTTATGGATGTCTGGCATCCATATAATGGGCGTGAAATGACACCCAGTTATCAGGAGTGAAATAGAAGGTCGGCCATTTGCCGGCCTCTTTGTGTAGAGAGCGCTGTAACCGTTCTATATTACTGTTCTGCCAGTCTAAAGCTGGTTTTCTTAATTCACCGCGATCAAAATCGATAAGATACACCTTTCCCTTATCATCAAAGAGGATATTGTTGATATTCAAATCTGCATGGTAAACCCCAGCGTTATGAAACTCAGCGATTGTTAAAGCAACATCACTAAGTTTTTTATCTGTAAGCGGTTGTGTCTGTAGCAACTCGCATAAACTAATAGCTCCAGGTATGGCAGAAGTAATTAAATCTCCACGATATATGAATAGAGATTTTGTTACTCTGGCTGCGATTGGTTGAGGAACTGCTAAACCACGTTTTTGTAGTTCACACATAAGTAAAAATTCGCGATAAACACGAGAATTTTTTAACCCCGTATAAATATATTGGTCAGATAATATTTTGCCTATGATACCGCCTCGCCAATAATGTTTGAGCACATTAACGGTGTCGTTATGCTTAAAAAACCAAGCGGTAGCGCGCCCTTCTTTGGTGCCTACAATAGCGTTTTTTTGTTGCCAATAACTCGCATCAAAGTATTTAGAAGGGAAAGAGGGCTCAACGTATTCAGGGCTTAATATATACCCCTGTTTTATATCATTAATGTGCATATCAGCGGCAAAGTAAACTTAGATGGGGTTAGTGTATCGCGTTTTTACCTCACTATAAACTTGCAAAGCGAGGTGAATAATTTAAGATCGGATTCTAAATGACGTTTATCTTGCGGGAAAAGTGTGACAGATCAATATAATTCAATTTGTATTTTAAGATTATCGGCTATCGGTGACGTTTGCCATGCAGTCTCCGCAGTTCAAGACATTCAAGCGGCTCACCCACATGCAAAAATTACTTGGGTAATAGGAAAGATTGAAGCCATGTTGCTATCGGGCTTGCCAGGTATCGAGTTTGTTGTTTTTGATAAGAAGCAAGGGAAAGCCGCGTATAACCAGTTGAAAGCGTGTTTTAAAGGCCGAAAATTTGATGTATTGCTGCATATGCAAGTTGCCCTACGGGCTAATTTGGCAGCCAGGTGCATTCCAGCTAAGAAGAAAATTGGCTTTGATAAACATCGTAGCAAAGAGCTACACAGCTTATTTATTAATAAACGAATACAAGCACAAAGTGAGCCTCATGTTTTAGAGGGCTTTCAGAATTTTGCTCGAGCAATTGGTGCAAAATGCGGTATCCCGAGATGGGAAATGCCTTACTCGGTGGAGGATGAAAGTGTGGCAAGTCAGCTTTTATGCGAGTTAGATAAAGTTTTTGTGATTGCACCTGCGGCAAGTAAAGAGGAAAGAAATTGGTTACCTGAGCGTTACGCGAAAGTTGCTGAACATGCACACAAGCAAGGGTTTAGTGTGGTGCTCACTGGTGGGCCAACGACATTAGAGCAGACTTTGGCAGATAAAATAGTCAGCCAAGCATGTTGTCCTATTCTTAATTTAGTCGGAAAAACGCAGTTAAAGCAATTATTGTGTGTTTTGAAGCAAGCGAAACTAGTTTTGGCACCAGATACTGGACCTGCTCATATGGCGGTGACAGTTAAGACACCAGTGATTGGATTATACGCACATTCGAATCCACAACGTACCGGACCTTATTTATATTTAGACTATGTTGTTGAGGTTTATCACAACAATTTATTTAAGCAAAAAAAGAAAACTGCGAAGCAACTGCCATGGGGTACAAGAGTTAAAGGCGCTGACTTAATGTCACAGATCAGCACTGAACAGGTTGTTACCATGTTTGACCATGTTGTAAGTACTGAAAGGTTATAAGGGTGTTATGAGTCAAAAAGCTATTTTTTTAGATCGTGATGGTGTCATTAATGTTGATCATGCGTATGTACATAAAAGAGAAGACTTTCAATTTATTGAAGGGGTTTTTGAAGCATGTCAGTATTTCATTGCGCAAGGCTATATTATTGTTGTTGTGACTAATCAATCAGGGATTGGTCGCGGTTATTATACCGAAGCTCAATTTAATGTATTAAGTCAGTGGATGTGTGAGGAGTTTGCTAAGCGTGGTGTGGCAATCAGCAAAGTGTATTTTTGTCCACATCATCCCTGTAAAGCTGAACCAGAGTACTTGGTTGATTGTCAATGCAGAAAACCTCGGGCGGGCATGCTGATGCAGGCGATTAATGAGTTTGATATTAAGGTTGAAAACAGCGTTATGGTGGGGGATAAAGTCTCTGATATACAAGCTGCTCGCAGCGCTGGAGTAAAAACTGCCATATTGGTTGAGTCAGGCCAAGCGTTTGATAAAGCAACCATGGAAACAGCTGACTTTGTATGTTCATCATTGGATAAAGTGCCCAGTATTCTGTCTTCCATCTCATAAATATTTACTTTACTGAACGGTGGACGATAATCACACTTCGTGCAATTACGCTCTGAAACTTTTACAATACAACCCTATTTGATATTAGCTGTAGTGAATTAAGCAAACACCAAGTTGATTCATTATGGGTAACCCGTGCAACCAATGGAGACTCTAAATGAGAGCATCGGCCTTTTATAGCCAGTTAGAGCAGCAACTTGAAGAAGTTAAAGCTGAAGGTTTATACAAAAATGAACGAGTGATCACATCCTCTCAGCAAGCTGAAATAGCTGTATCATCAGGTGATTCAGTCATTAATTTTTGTGCGAACAACTACTTGGGGCTAGCAAACAGCTCAAGCCTAATCGAAGCGGCAAAACAAGGCCTAGATGCCCATGGTTTTGGTGTAGCATCAGTGCGTTTTATCTGTGGAACACAAGATATTCACAAAACACTAGAAGCTAAAATCAGTGAGTTTTTACAAACAGAAGACACAATTTTGTATTCTTCGTGTTTTGATGCGAATGCAGGACTGTTTGAAACAATTTTAGGTCCAGAGGACGCAATTATCTCTGATGCACTTAATCACGCGTCGATTATTGACGGTGTTCGTTTGTGTAAAGCAAAACGTTTCCGTTATGCCAATAATGATATGGCGGCGCTTGAAGAGCAGTTAATTGCAGCTACCGAGGCTGGTGCAAAAACAAAGTTGATTGCAACAGATGGTGTTTTCTCAATGGATGGGGTTATTTGTAATTTAGCGGCGGTGTGTGATCTAGCGGATAAATATGATGCGTTAGTGATGGTTGATGATTCACATGCGGTAGGTTTTGTTGGCGAAAATGGCCGAGGTACGCCAGAGTATTGCGGAGTATTAGACCGAGTTGATATTATAACCGGAACACTAGGGAAGGCACTTGGTGGCGCTTCTGGTGGTTATACAGCGGGTAAGAAAGAAATGGTTGATTGGTTACGCCAGCGTTCACGCCCATATTTGTTTTCAAACTCACTCGCGCCATCGATTGTTACAGCGTCTATCGCAGTATTAGATATGCTCAAAGATGGTAAAGCGTTACGCGATACACTTTGGAACAATGCAGCCTATTTTCGTGAGAAAATGGAAGCGGCTGGTTTCACGTGTGCGGGTAAGGATCATGCGATAATCCCTGTGATGTTGGGGGATGCCAAAATAGCTGCTGCGATGGCCGACAAACTGCTTAATGAGGGTATTTATGTCACTGGATTCTCATTCCCAGTTGTTCCGAAAGGTCAGGCGCGTATTCGTACGCAAATATCAGCCGCGCATACTAAAGAACAGCTAGACACCGCAATTAATGCGTTTATTCGTATTGGTAAAGAATTGGACGTTATTTAAACCTATTGAGGAAGCGGATGCTTCCTCTTTGACGAGCGAAAAGTATGAAAGCGTTATCGAAATTGAAGGCTGAACCTGGGATCTGGATGACAGATGCGCCGAAACCAGAAGTTGGCCATAACGACCTATTAATAAAAATCCGTAAAACTGCGATATGTGGTACGGATGTGCACATTTATAAATGGGATGAGTGGGCTCAAAATACTATCCCAACGCCAATGGTTGTTGGCCATGAATATGTAGGTGAAGTTGTGGAGATGGGTCAAGAGGTTCGTGGTTTCCAAGTTGGTGACCGCGTATCAGGTGAAGGGCATATTACGTGTGGGCACTGTCGTAATTGCCGTGCAGGTAGAGTACATTTATGCCGTAATACAACGGGAGTGGGAGTAAATCGAGAAGGGTCTTTCGCTGAGTATTTGGTGATCCCTGCCTTTAACGCATTTAAAATCCCTGACAACATTTCGGATGAATTGGCTGCGATTTTCGACCCATTTGGTAATGCAGTACACACCGCATTATCGTTTGATTTAGTGGGTGAAGATGTATTAATTACAGGAGCTGGACCAATTGGGATAATGGCTGCGGCAGTTGCTAAGCATGTTGGTGCTCGTCATGTGGTCATTACGGATGTAAATGAATATCGTCTGGAGCTGGCAAGGAAAATGGGCGCAACCCGAGCAGTCAATGTCGCCACAGAAAAGCTAGAAGATGTTATGTCAGAACTGGGTATGACAGAAGGGTTTGATATTGGCTTAGAAATGTCAGGTGTGCCTATCGCATTTAACAGCATGCTCAATAATATGAATCATGGTGGAAAAATCGCGATGCTGGGTATTCCACCTTCAGATATGGCAGTAGACTGGAATCAAGTTATTTTTAAAGGGCTTGTAATTAAAGGGATTTATGGCCGAGAAATGTTTGAGACATGGTATAAAATGGCCAGTCTGATCCAGTCTGGCTTAGATTTAAATCCAATTATTACACATCAATTTCATATTGATGAATTCCAAACAGGCTTCGATACGATGATATCTGGTCAGTCTGGGAAAGTTATTTTAAATTGGACGTGATGTACGTCATACCATGAGTTATAGACGGCTTTGGTCGTCTTTTTAAGTTTAGAGAAGTAATGTATGTCATTTAAAAATATTTCAGTTGCGCAAACCCACGAAATGCTTAAACGTGATGATGTCATTGTGGCAGATATTCGGGACTCAAATAGTTATGAGAATGGCCATATACCAGGATCAGAGCATTTGTCTAACGCAAATATTGGCCACTTTATGCAAGAGAAAGAATTTGAGCAGCCAATTATTGTTGTATGTTATCACGGCGTGAGCTCTCAAGGAGCTGCCAACTATTTGGTAGAGCAAGGGTTTGAAGATGTTTATAGCATGGATGGTGGTTTTACTCAGTGGGCCGCCGATCTCCCAGATATTGTTAAAAAATGATTCTAATAGGTAGTTCAGATAACCCTCGAGCGGTACAAGGCGCGGCCGATTACTTTAAAAGCCAGGGGGTTGCTGTTGTTTTAGAAAGCCATGATGGTCGGTACGTTCAAGTTTGGGTGCCAAAGGCCCAAAATGAGCAAGCGCAAGCTTTGTGGCAAGACTTTATTGATAACCCGTATGATGAAAAATACCTCACAGCATCGTGGCATACAGGTGACACTGATACACAATTCATGTACAAGGGGGGCTCACTTAACCTCATTAAACGTTTTCATCAATTACATTGTTGTTTAAAATCCGTCTTTGTAGTTTGCATTGCTATTTTTATTAGCTTTCATATTTTTGATACTCACTTTGTTTTTCAGCTTCTTCGGTTTGATCCTAGCTCACCAATGACTTGGCTTTCTCCTGCCTTAATTCACATGGGTATAGTGCACCTTGTATTTAACTTGGGTTGGTGGCTGCATCTGGGTGATAAGCTGATTAACCGCGTTGGACCTTTGCAAGTAATCTCTATTTCGATAGCGAGTGCAATAATAAGTAACTGGGCACAATATTTGTTTGTTGATCAGAATTTTGGTGGATTAAGTGGTGTTGTCTATGCTTTGCTAGGCTACGCATGGATATATAGCCAACGTAACCCCTCTCAAGCTGCGTTGGTCGAAAAGCCTGTGGTGGGCTTTATGCTTATTTGGATGGCACTTGGGTTTACAGATCTATTGTTTGTTAATATGGCTAACTGGGCACATCTGTTTGGCATGTTAACGGGAATGTTATTAGCAATACTCTTTAATATAAATAAAAATGAAGTTACTAATGATAAAGATATTTAGTAAATAAAACTTCTCTGACAATTTCTTGCCCTGTTTCATCATTCAGCAGGCCTTTTAACTTTTCAGCGCAACGCATACGAATCTCTTCCCGGCCAGTGAGTGATTTTATAGTTTCTTCTGGCTCTTTACTTAATATTTGAACAATAGCGTCTCGCAATAATGGTGTGTGATGTTCAACAATCGCAATATTTGATACGTCGTTTAGCATAAGGTCGACGGTCACCCTCACATAACCCAGCTTTTTGTTTGATTGACCAATATAATTGGTTATTATGTCCGGTTCGAAGCCAAAGTATCCCACAGTGGACTCTGCTTTAGCACTGATTGGGCTAAGTAGGAGTGTGAACACAAAAACGAAACAAGCATACATCTTCATAACGATTTAAAATCCCAGAAGTTCAATTAATCTATTTTCGAGGTGTAAGTGTATACTTATTTAAGAGAAATTTACAGATATGTGGTAAATATCACTCTAAAAAACTAACTCTCTTTGTTGCTTCAGCGCTCAGTGGTATGATATCGCCCGTCGTATATTAGGCTAAGATTTATTGTGTTTGAATATCCTTTTTCCATAGATTATTTTTGGCAAAGTGCTGCTGAATTACAATGTGTGCCGCCCTCAATCGCAAACTTGCTATTTGATCAAGGTTCATTGACTTCATTACTAAAACAGCAATGTCAGCAATTTCGTGTCAAGGTGCTTTCTGAAAAGTGGGTACCTGCTACAAAGAGTCATATTGCGATATTTAACGGTGACGTGCAGACGGTATTGTGTCGTGAAGTGTTATTGTATTGTGACGATATGCCGAAAGTGTATGCACAAAGCTGGATAACGCAAGCAGCTTATCAGGTGGGCGTAAGTGGGTTAGGTGAAACGCCGTTGGGTGAAGTACTTTTTTGCGATGATAGCTGGCTACGGTCTCAGTTAGATGTCTGTACTTTTCAAAGTGGAAGTACATTTTCTACCTTATCAAGAGTGCATAATGAGGCGGCAGAGCAACTTTATGCGCGACGTAGAGTATTTACTAAAAGTGATGCGCAAGTAATGGTATGTGAAATCTTTTTACCGGGAGAATAAGATGCAATTCAATGTACTCAAAGTAAAAAATATACCGGAATATAAGCAACTAATGCGGTTAGATAAACCCATTGGTACATTATTATTGTTATGGCCAACACTGTGTGCACTTTGGATTGCAAATAATGGCATACCACAGTGGTCATTGCTTATTATATTTACTTTAGGGGTGTTTGTAATGCGCAGTGCGGGCTGTGTTATTAATGATTTTGCGGACCGAAAAGTAGATGGCGCTGTGCAAAGAACTTCAGGTCGGCCGTTAGCGAGGAAGGCCATAAAAGCGGGGGAGGCGCTTACTCTATTTGCGGGTCTGATATTTATTGCATTTTTACTGGTAATACAGTTGAATCTTAAGACCGTTGCATTGTCTCTGGTTGCGCTAGCACTGGCTTCTTGTTACCCGTTTATGAAACGATTCACGCATTTACCACAAGTTGTATTAGGTGCGGCCTATAGCTTCTCAATCCCAATGGCTTTTATGGCGACTAACGGTGTCGTACCGACGCTAGCTTGGTTACTATTTATTGCTAATTTAGTGTGGACAGTAGCTTACGATACAATGTATGCCATGGTTGATAGAGATGACGATGTTAAAATAGGTGTTAAATCAACAGCTATTCTATTTGGTTCGTTAGACAGGCATTGGATCGCAATGTTAAATAGTTGTTATGTCGCCATCATGGTATATGTTGGTTATACACAAGCGCTGAGTTTGGCGTATTGGGTCGGTTTGTTCTTGGCGGGCGTCTTGCTTGTTAATCAGCAAAGAAAAATCACGGGGCGTGACCGTACCGCATGTTTTAAGTCGTTTTTGAATAATAATTATGTAGGCATGGCAATTTTTGTTGGTCTCGCCATTTCTATGGCAGTGTAATATCCTACTTTGAGTTGTTGTTTTATGCTACTCAGGTTATTTTGAGATATCCTTTCATTTATGCATCTATATTATTAATGAACACAACAAGAGCTGATGTAGCTCTCTTGTGTTCATTACAATGCCATTATTGCGTAGTGCAAGATTGAGCCTGAGCGGTTTGTTCTATTAGCTCTAGTAAGTGCTTAATATGACTATCTCCACTTACGTGATGATTCGTTTGAACCACTAGCTGTTCGTGGTCCACATCCTTATTAGTTTTAAGTAATACTAAATTAGGATCTTGTGCAATTGTTTTAGAATGCTCAATACTTGCTATTGCAAAGTGGTTTGAGCTTTTTAGACCTTCGATGACTTGGTCTATATTGCCAATTTTCATACTAGTCGACTTATTTAAGCCTTCAACCGCTTCATTTAGCATAGTTTGAACTTGTTTGAGCTGAGAGAAACAGCCATACATCGGGTATTCTGACAATTCCGAACGCCTCAAACTATCTTTAGATGCCAACGGGTGATGTTTTGCGACAAACAAAATAAGCTGATCAGGCAGGTGTATATCGCTCATAACGTTACTAGCGCTTTGCAGATAAACACTAATATCAATTTCCCCTAATTGTAATTTCCTTGTTAACTCATTTTCGTCTTGCAGCTGCATTTCTACTTTAACATTAGGGTAATCAGCTAAAAATTTACCGCAAGACATGGGAACAATCGCACTCGCTTTATTCGTATAACCAACAACTAGCTTTTGTTGATCTCGGCCAAATAAACTCTGTTTAATCGTTTTCTTAGTTAGTTCTAACTCAGAAAGTGTGGCTTTACAGTAATTTAGAAATAACTCACCTTGCTCAGTTAATTTCACAGAGCGAGTCGAGCGTTTAACTAATTCACAGCCAATTTCATCTTCTAAAGTTTGGATGCTACGAGTCAGTGCCGAAGTACTGATCCGTGTTTGTTCCGCAGCTTGCCTAAAGTGACGAAGACTACCGAGCGCAACAAACTGTTCAAGTTGTTCAAATCTCATTCGAAATTCCTTTTAATTTCATCAATACACAGAATTTGTGTGATTTTCCCTAATACTAATACAAATATAGAGAAAACTAAAGTGAAATTTTTACATTTTGCTTACAAAAATCAATCAGGATAACTATCTCTTATCGCAATAAACTGGTCAATATTTTGCATGAATAAATCAACAAGCTTAGGATCAAACTGTTTTGCTTTTTCAGATTGTATTAACGCTAATACCTTTTCCAAAGGCCAGGCTGCTTTGTAACATCTGTTACTACCTAATGCATCAAATACGTCTGCCAGTGCGGTAATTCTACCAACAATGTTAATATTTTCGCCAATTAAACCTTGAGGGTAACCACTACCATCCCATTTTTCGTGATGCTGATGAGCAATTGTAGCACCACATTGTAAAATTTCATTGGCAGAATTTTGTAAAATTTCGTGTCCAATTTCAGCATGAGTTTTCATTATTTGCCACTCATCTGCGGTGAGCTTCGCTGGTTTATTTAAAATATTGTCTGGAATACTAATTTTTCCAATATCATGTAGTGGGGAAGCCAGCTTAATAATCTCAGAATGGTAATCACCTAACCCATAAAGTTGGGCGAGTAGCATACTATAGTGTGCTACTCGTCTTACGTGTGAACCAGTTTCTTTTGAACGTTTTTCAACGGCTTCACCTAAAATATACGATAGTTCTTTTTGTGACTCTTTTACCGTTTCTCTTAACTTTAAGTTGTCATATGCTAAAGCAATATTGTTTGAAAAGAATTCAAGTAACTGAAAGTCAGTATGCTGTAAAGCAGACTCTTTGCTCACATATAGCATTGTTTCCCCACCGCATCGAGATGGAAAATAACCAATATATTCATGATGTGTTTTACAGGATGTCTTACGATTGTGAGATTCAATAAATAGGTTTTTAACACTTTCAGGGATCACATCTGAGTTTGGTTCAACTCCTTCTCCAGACGCTGCAAGTAATTTAAACTTTGTAGCAGATTGCTTTTGGTTATTGACGGCAGCAGCGCAGTAAATATCATTGTCTTGGAGTCCCAACACATCAGACACATGAGCTAGAATCGTTGATGCAAAATCTCTGACACTGTCACATTGTAAAAAAGAAGAAGATGCGTTGATTATACGCTCTAGACCAAGCTTATGCCTTTCAATTGTTTGAATATCACGGTGGGAGCGTAGTGCTGAATAAAGCAGAGTTTTTAGTTTAACGGCGGTTAATTCCGTTTTGTTTTTGTAATCATTAATATCATAATCTCGAATGACAGATTCTTCTGGTGCCTCACCTGGTTGGCCTGTTCTCAATATCAATCTAATATCATGATTAGCAATATCGTTGCGAATGTACTTGATTAGATTAAGGCCAGCATGATTACTTTCCATTACAACGTCGATTAAACCAACTGAAATATCATCTTCTCCTTGGAGTATCTCCATGGCTTGCTGTGCCGAATATGCATGATGAAAACGCAGGGCTTTATCTTCAAACTTAAAATCAGACAGCACCAGTTTTGTTACTTGATGTATGTCCTCTTCGTCATCGACAACGAGAATATCCCAAAACCCGCTCCTTTGCTCTTGGTTACTTGGTTCATCTAGTGTTTCATTAGAAAAAAGAAAACTATTCACTCGCAGGCCCTTTTAAGACTACTTTCATTAATGAGTATAGTCGTAGAAAAAGGGCTATGCTTAATTACGAAGATGGCTTTTTTTCGATATTTTGCAATTCTATTTCTATAGCATCACAAGAGATATGAATTTCATATAAAGAGATAATGAGCGAAAGTGTTAAGCAACAAAGACTTGCTCCAAACAAAACAATGCCAGTTAGTGCGACATCAATGAATAATGCAAACATAGACAGAGTACATAACAAAAATGCAATCACCCCCCAAACTTGCATGAACCGAATGAGTTTAATGCGTTTTCTTAGATTATCAATTTGGGCTCTAACTAGAGGGCGTAATGTATCGCCTTCTCGTGCATTAAGTTCACGTATAAGCTGCGCAAGAACAAGAAATCGATTAGTGTACGCTAGCAGCAGTAATGATATTGCGGGGAAGAGTAAACCTGGGGTCGTGAGTGTCATAAAGCCTCGAACTGATAGTTTTAAACAGGTAAGTAAGTATGACAGATAATAGCTTCAAGTGGAGGTGTGCTTTTACAACGGACAACATGATTGAAGCACATATTATTCAAGGCTTATTAACGCAAGCCAAAATACAATCTCATTTAGGAGGAAGTGCGTTGCAAGGCGCAATAGGAGAGATACCTAATGAACAGGCTAAATTAAGTGTTTATGTGTACGAGATAAAGCTACGCGATGCGGAGCAAATTTTGTTAAACTACGCACAAACGCAGAAGCATGATGATTGGTACTGTGTGCAATGCAATGAGATAAATGGTCCAGCTTTTCAATATTGCTGGCAATGTGGGAAACAACATGAGTAAAGCAAATAACTTTCAACGTATCAGAGACTTAAATTACCTTCAAAAAGCAGTGTTGTCGGCTGCAATTATTGAACGTATGTTACCTAATTATACGTTGTTTAGTGAAGCAACAGAGTTTGGTGATGCGGCAATAATGAAGAGTGCGTTGAATGTCTGTTGGGAAATTATCGTGTTACCCAAAAGTAAAATCAACCTTGAAAAACAAGTAGACAAAATAGAACCGAATGTCCCTGAGTTATCGCAATTCGATATGTTTGGGACTTACCCCGCAATTGATACAGCGACGGCGTTATTAGGACTGATCCATGGGCTAATGGCCAAAGATGATCAAGAATTCATTGATATTGCGAAAATATCGCAAGCTACGGTTGCACGTTATGTTGAATTTGTATTGGAAAATGAAGGCATTGAACCGGACAATACACTAGTACGTGAACATGAAATAATGCAATATGAAATAGACGTGTTAGCTGGGCTTATTGACTTTGTTGAACAGATGGGGCGCATCACAAGTGACAGTGTTAAAGCATTAAAGCAACATGCTGTTGCTGATGGGCAAACGAATATTGGTATCGCCATTTAAAGTGGGCGTTAGTTTTTCTTGCTGAGTAAAACCAGCTCAAGGTAAAATCTTCATATTTTTTAATGTAAGGCGGGAGAGGTAAATTGCGCATATTAGGTATTGAATCATCCTGTGATGAAACTGGCATTGCTATTTATGATGATGAACAAGGATTACTTGCACATCAGTTATATAGTCAGGTTAAAGTACATGCTGATTATGGTGGTGTGGTACCTGAGCTAGCTTCTCGTGATCATGTTAGAAAAACGATTCCCTTGATTGAAGCTGCGTTCAAAGAAGCTGGGTGTGGGCCTGAATCTTTAGATGGTGTGGCATATACTGCAGGGCCAGGTCTAGTTGGCGCATTATTGGTTGGTACATCAATAGGACGTTCTTTGGCGTTTGGCTGGGGGTTACCAGCTGTTGCTGTGCATCATATGGAGGGGCATTTATTAGCGCCTATGCTTGAAGATGAGCAGCCTGATTTTCCATTTATTGCGTTGTTAGTATCAGGTGGCCATACCATGATGGTAAAAGTCACTGGAATTGGTGAATATGAAGTGCTTGGAGAATCGGTTGATGATGCTGCAGGCGAAGCATTTGATAAGACAGCTAAACTTTTAGGATTGGATTATCCTGGTGGGCCACGTTTGGCTAAACTTGCTGAACAGGGAGTTGCAAAGAAGTTTGTCTTTCCCAGACCTATGACAGATAAGCCAGGACTTGATTTTAGCTTTAGCGGTTTAAAAACGGCGGCAGCTAACACGATTCGAACTGAAGGCGATGATGTACAAACGAAAGCGGATATTGCCCATGCTTTTCAAACGGCAGTGATCGATACTTTGGCGATAAAATGCAAAAGAGCATTAAAAAAGACGGGTATAAAACGCTTGGTAATTGCTGGGGGGGTGAGTGCAAATACAGAGCTTAGAGGTAAGTTAGCGCGTGTGATGCAAGGCATGCAAGGCAAAGTATATTACCCACGAACCGAGTTTTGTACAGATAATGGAGCGATGATTGCTTTTGCTGGTATGCAGCGTTTAAAGGTTAAGCAATATGCGCCTCTAGATATGAAAACACAACCGCGTTGGCCACTTGATAGCTTAAAACCACTTTAAGACTTTTTTTTGCCAATTTTAGGCTCTTGCCCTTTCAAGAGCCTAGCTATATTTGAACGATGTCGAAATATAATTAAGGCCGTTAAAAAACTGACTGGAATGGTATAAATTGGTTTTATTAGCCAAGTATATATCGGTGCTGCGGTGACTGTCACAATTGCTGCTAATGAAGCGTATCGTGTTAACCATAAAACACACAACCAAGTTGCAATGAGCATTCCTCCCAATGACAACCCAATAGGCAGTAATGCACCAAAAGCTGTGGCGACCGCCTTTCCACCATTGAAATGAAAAAAGATGGGGTAAATATGGCCTAAACATGCAGCAACAGCGACCGCGCCTAGCCAAACCGGTTCGATTTGCAGGAAATATGCCCCCCATACAGGGATAGTGCCCTTTAATATGTCAAAGATAAGCACGAGTAACGCGGGAACTTTTCCTCCTAACCTCAGTACATTGGTAGCTCCGGGGTTGTTAGAACCTGCAAAGCGAGGATCGGGCAAACCAAATACTTGACATACCAAAACTGCGGATGAAATTGAGCCAATTAAATAGGCGCATATACAGATTAAACTAACTAACACACGTTTCCTTATTTTGTCTTACTAAGTTTTGGGCTATGATCGACTGTTGTAATAGATTTTTTTGAGAAAACACTCTCAAGTTTGAGCTACGTACCAATGGAGCAGTAATGGATAAGGTTTATATCTCACAACTACATGTCGAAACCATAATAGGAGTTTACGACTTTGAGAAGGAAAGTAAACAAAGCTTATACTTTGATATTGAGATGTTGACCGATATTTCGGCCGCAGCTCAGTCAGATGATATACATTTGGCGGTGGATTATGCAAAGGTGAGCGAACGAGTTTCGGTGCATACAACAGGCCAACCAGTAGAGTTATTAGAGACTTTAGTTGAACAATTAGCCGAGATTATTTTGAATGAGTTTAATGTGACACAAGTGATGCTTCGAGTTAGCAAACCAGCGGCAGTACCTGCAGCAAAAACCGTGGGTGTAGAAATAACACGGGTAAAACATTAGCAATGGCACAAATTTATATTAGCTTAGGCTCAAATGTTAACAAAGAGCATTATTTAGCAGCAGGGCTAAAAGCCTTGTTAACCCATTTTCCTGATAGTATTCATTCAAGTGTCTATGAAAGTGAAGCGGTAGGTTTTGCAGGTCGTAATTTTTATAACTCAGTACTGGGCGCACAAACAGCGATGTCATTAGCGGACGTGTGTCGAGTACTAAAAGAGATAGAACTAGATAATGGCCGAACGCATCAGGATAAAAAGTTTAGCCCACGGACATTAGATTTAGACCTATTGTTTTATGACGATGTGATTTGTGAGAGCCCTGCTCAACTGCCGCGAGATGAAGTTGTAAAAAATGCTTTTGTGCTACAGCCATTGCATGAGGTTGCCGCAGATTTTTATCACCCGGTGGTGGCCAAAACAATTGATGAAATTTGGCGGGAATATCATAATCCGCAGCAAAAACTATGGAAAGTGGAGTTATAATATTTATGAGTATTATCGAAATTATTGTACTTGCCTTAGTTCAGGGTTTAACGGAGTTTTTACCCATCTCAAGCTCGGCACACTTAATTTTACCTTCACAGATTTTGGGTTGGCAAGATCAAGGAACTGCATTTGATGTAGCGGTACATGTCGGCACTTTAATCGCCGTTATTATATACTTTCGTAAAGAAGTCGTGGCAATTTTAAGCGCTTGGTTTAAATCATTTTCAGAACAGGGAAAAACAGATGACAGCCAGCTTGGCTGGTGGATTTTAATTGCCACAATCCCATCACTGATCATCGGTTACTTTTTTAAAGACTTTGTTGAGAGCTACTCACGTAATGCCTATATCATTGCGACGACAACGATCGTATTTGGTTTATTGCTTTGGTATGCCGATGCAAAAGCAAAACAAATTAAAACGATTTATCAGCTCAACTGGATGAGTGCTTTACTTATCGGATTATCTCAGGTGGTCGCTATGGTATTTCCAGGTACTTCTCGCTCAGGGATCACCATGACTGTTGGTTTATTAATTGGTTTAAATAAACAAAGTGCTGCGCGTTTTTCTTTTTTAATGTCTATACCCGTGATAGCAGCAGCTGGCTCATATTACATTTATAAGTTGATTTCAGCAGATGAATTGATTGATTGGCAGGCTATTGTACTGGGTTCTGTATTGTCGTTTATGTCAGCTTATGCATGTATTTATTTTTTCTTGAAAGTCATAGAGCGTATGGGCATGATGCCATTTGTGATATATCGACTTTTACTCGGTATGGGACTATTTGCTTATTTATTATTGTAAGTCTTATCAGACTTAAAAAAGCGCTTAGGGCGCTTTTTTTGTGCTTACTGTTTTTTTCTTCTGCCATATTTGTCTGTGGTAATGACTAACTCTTCGCAAAAGATAGGCGGGTTGCTTACTGTAAATATACATGAAAACGAGTTTATAAATTAGGGCACGCGTCGGAAAGTGGTGCTAGGAGTTACTGTGGATGTATTGTAGAGAGAAAAACGCGTCGATTAGCAACCGACGCGTGCGTATAGATACTTATAGCTCAATTAGAATGAGTATTTAGCACCTAAAGAAAGGCGGCGACCTTTTACATCAAAGAACTCACCCTCATCAAATGCAAATGGGTTACGTGGTGGTGCTTTATCAAGTAAGTTGTTAACACCTACACGTAATTGTAGCTCATCTAACAAGTATGTTTTGTACATAAAGTCGAACGTTGTGTATGACGGGATATCATTATAATTGTTGTCTTCTATTGTCCATGTATTACTTTCTACCGTTGAGTGGCGATAGTTAGTTGTTAATACGTATGAAGAGTCATCATATGTATAAGAAGCAGTAAAGCGAGCTTTAACGCGTGGCGACTTCATTTCACCTAATTTAACGCGTAGCCCATCAGAGCGGCCCGTTGTATTTTCAGTCGCTTCAGTTAAATACGTTGCAGTGAATTTAAGTGAAAGAAAGCCATTTAGAATATCGGTACGGTATGCCGATTCGAAATCAAATCCTTTTCTTGCAAACTGAGCTGCATTGATTGGTTTATCAATGAAGTACTCAATGTCACGCGTTTGTTCATTACGTACCACATTTGCACAGAATGGATTATCTAGCGAGCTAGACTCGTAACAATATTGTACAGTGTCTCTATCGAAGTACTCAATCGCACCATCGATTTCAAATGCCCAGTAGTCTAATGTGAAATCTAGACCTTCAACGAATGAAGGGGTATAAATAACACCGATAGTATGGTCACTTGATACTTCGTTATTTAGGTGCTCATTACCACGAATGTAACCTGGTAAGCTTCCACCAGCTAACCATTCATCGGTAGGCATCCAACCCGCAGGCATATTGTCAGCCGCACAGTTACGAATTACATTGTCTTTAAACTCACTGCCAGATGCTTCAATGCTATCGGCGCGACAAATATCGGCACGACCGGAATCAAAAGTTTTTGAATTTGGTGTAAATAAATCACCTAAGCTTGGCGCTCTCACTGACTTAGAGCGGTTAATACGAACGCGAAGTTCATCGCTTACGCCCCAGTTTAATGCGATTTTCCATGCATCATCACCACCAGTAACAGAGTAATCCATATAGCGGTACGCTGTTTCAAGTGTTAAATCTTGTACTAAGAACTTATCTTCAACAAGGGGGATTGAAATTTCTGCAGAGAGTTCATCTACTTCAATTTCGCCACTCATAGGTAAGCTAGAGTTGCCGAAGATTAACCCTTTGGCCATATTATCTGACGGAGTTGTCGTTACAGATTCACGACGGTGCTCTGCTGTAAATGCAGCAGCAACATACCCTGCAGGTAGTTCAAATAAAGTGCCATCAACAGTTAAAGCAAACACAACTTGGTCATGCTTGGCGAATCGGGTTGCAGTGGTCCCTATGTAGTCTAATTGTTCTTGAGTGACTGATGTTGCACCCATTGTATTAAATGGGGTACAGCCAGCTAAAGCACCTATGACATTATCGTTTGCATCGCGGTCAGCGCATACAATTTGACCATTGTACTCAACGGCATCGATTGCATTCATTTGGTTTTGAGTTAAAACCTCACCTTTCCAAATTGTGTCTTGCTCAATACGGCCGTACTGAACATAGGTGCTGTATCCCCAATCATCATTTAAAAAACCTTCAGCACCGATTGAGGTACGGAAAACTTCACGCTCTTGCCCATATGAACGGTTACCCCAAAGGTGTTCATTTGCTTGGCGTAATGTCACCTCGGTTAAGCCATTATCATCGAGTAACTTAGCCATATCATCTTTCATATATGCATTGTCACGACGAATTGTGTGGCGGAAGAAAGCTGGGCCACCTTCAGTTGTTGCATCGGTATTTGAATAGGTAAAATCAAATGTGAGTGCGTGTTCATCATTTAGTTGATAAGTACCGTAAGCAGACGCGATGATGCGTTCAAGAGGTGTCTGGAAAAACTCTTTATAACCGTGACCAAATACGCCATCACCTTGCTGGTCCCCACCTTGTAAATAGCTACGAGAAGCGTTACCAACTCCAGGGTTAGGTAAGCGGCCCAGTCCGTAGTCAAAAGCACGAACATTGCCATTTGCATCGAATGTATAGTGATGGTTATTGAAAGCATTGTCGTCAAAGCCACTGCGAGTGAAGAAATCCCCCCCTTCTGAGTAGTAAGCCAATGCCGTTGGGTGACCCAATACGATGCGATCAGGAATGCCGTCAGTGCCACTGGTGTTTGCAGGATTACCATAGCTATTAACTGGGGTACGTACAAAGTCGCGGCTTAGCTGTGTGTAGCTTTTGTTTTCTGTGTAACTCAATGAAGCGATGAATGAAAGTTTGTCTCCTTCCATACCACCTGTGATTGAGAAAAAGTTTTCTTCTCCACCACTTTGTTCAGGTCGAACGGTTGATACGTCAACCTCAATACCGTCCATTGATTTTTTAGTAATGATATTAACAACACCGGCAACTGCATCAGCGCCGTATACAGCTGCTGCACCACCTGTGGCAATTTCAATACGCTCAATCATAGATGTTGGAATGTTGTTTAAATCGACAGCAGTACCTCCAACAGAACCAGGGACATAACGGCGACCATTCACTAAAACTAATGTACGCTCAGAACCTAGGCCGCGTAGATCGGTGGTGTTTAATCCGGATGAGAATATTAAGTTTGTGGTTGTTTCAGGAGAAAGGCCTACCGAAGCTTGTGGCATTGACGCAAGTAAATCGTTTACATTGGTAATACCTTGGTTTTCGAGTTCAACACCGCCAATAACCGTTACAGGGGTGGGGGAAGTTAGGTTAAAACGTTTTATTTTTGATCCAGTAACCTGAATGCGCTCAACTTTTTTAACTTCTCCAGTTTCGTTTGCCATGACAGCTGAACCTGATACGGCGCTAGTTAATAACGCAGCTTTAATACCGACAGTCAATAGATTTAACTTCTTCAACATAAGACCTTTCTTTAGTTGTTGTTAAGGGCCGCCCTTACTTTTATAAGTGCGGTTATATTTATGCCGCATTTTTAGCATATCTAAATGTTACAAGCGGCTGTTTGGCGGTTGTAATGTTTGTTTCTAATTTGTATTTTCTGTTTACGATGGTTTGTCATTTTGTACTCTGCCTTTATTCTTGGTGCTTGTAGACATATGCTTTGTGTAACGAAGCCTTTACGGTGAGTGTGTATTTACTTTTATGTTGCAGGTTATGTGAATGGCTTTTTCTAAATGGAAAAGAATATTCAAAGTTTTAGTATGATTAAGCAGCTTTTATGTGGTTGTGATGTTAGCGAACGTTTAATTTTGGCGACGTTTTTTTAGGCGGTTGATTTTTTTTATATCAAAAGGGAACTTTTTTATGCAGGTGAGGTATTCCCCACCTGATAGTAATGATTAATTGAAGGTTGTTTTTAGAGTCGATAAACGTTGTTGTGTTAATTGGGTTTTAATTTGGGCCCCACAGAAACCTGCGGCAATAATGGCTTGTACGTCAATAGCCCGAGTGTTGGCAGCTGCCTCTTTAATCAGCGCAATGAGAGAAGGATTGTTATACTGTGAAAAAGCGATGATCTCGAGTAATAAATCAAAACGCTCAGGTCTTCGCCATAAATCGATACGATCAAACAGGGTTAACAGCTGCTGTGCACTCACAGACGGTATAAAATATGCTTTATGTTCACAAAAGTCTCTCAGTGCGACTGCATAGCGAGAAGGAATTTTTAGAGTTTGCTCAAGGGCTTTTAATTTATCACTGGGTGTATCGTATAGCCACAGACAAAATTGAATTATTTTATAATGTGGATGAGAGTGAGGTAGACGCATGAGCAATTTTTTAAGTTGAGTGCGCTCTTGAACGTTCCAACCGATCAATAATGGTTGCACATCTGCCAACGCTCCAAGCTGGTCCAGAGTCGTGGTAAAGTGTTCAATCGCACCGTCAGCTAAGCATTTTTCAATTTCTAGCCATACACGTTCTTGCGTCAGCGTTTTTAATTCACCTCGACTAACCATATTTGCCATCATGGTCATTGTGCTATCTGCAATGGTAAAACCTAAGTGATCATACCGTGCTGCGAAGCGTGCAACACGCAGAATACGTAAAGGATCTTCACTGAAGGCGGGTCCTACATGACGTAAAATACGGTTATTCAAGTCATCTTGGCCATGGTACGGGTCTATTAATTGACCATCATTTGCTTTTGCTATTGCATTAACAGTGAGATCTCGTCTAAATAAATCTTGCTCGAGTGTAATACTTTGTTCAAAGTCACAGATAAACCCACCATAACCTTGACCACTTTTTCGCTCTGTACGCGCGAGCGCATATTCGTCATGGGTCTCGGGATGTAAAAAGACCGGAAAGTCTTTGCCAACTTGTTTATAGCCCTGCTTGAGCATCATTGCTGGCGTTGCCCCGACAACAACGTAATCTCTTTCAACAATAGGGCGACCTAACAATTCATCGCGTACTGCACCGCCCACTAAATATATTTTCATTTTGGCCTCAAATCTTGTCTAACGGAATAAACTAATTTCACAAAATTAGAAACAAGGTTTTAACTTGTTGGCTTTTTTTGCCATTATAGGCTGCATCATAACAATAAAGAGACGCATCGTGTATTTACGCTACTTTGGGTTGAATGAAAAACCCTTTTCAATTGCGCCAAATCCAGAATACTTGTTTTTGAGTGATAGACATAAAGAAGCGCTCGCGCACTTAACATACGGTTTAGGTGATGCTGGTGGCTTTGTATTACTGACAGGCGAGGTAGGGACTGGCAAAACGACTGTGACACGCAGTATGCTCGCTCAATTACCAGACAGCACTCAAGTTGCTTTTATTTTGAACCCAGCTTTGTCTGAAATGGAACTATTGGCCAGTATATGTGATGAGTTAAACATAGAATATGATGCTGATAACGCAACGCTAAAGCGTTTAACTGATATTATCAAAGCCCGCTTGCTCAGTAATCATGAACTGGGTGGTCATACCATGTTGATCATTGATGAAGCACAACATTTAGCGCCTGAAGTCCTTGAACAATTGCGGCTACTGACAAACTTAGAGACAGATCATAAAAAGCTATTGCAAATTGTATTAGTTGGCCAGCCCGAGTTACAACAGCTTTTACAGCGGAATGAATTACGACAGTTAGCACAGCGGATCACGGCGCGTTACCACTTATTGCCGTTAACTGAAGCACAGGTATTTGCGTATATTCAGCATCGTTTGAATAAAGCGGGCTGTGAGGCTTCGTTATTTGACCATGATGCAATTGCTTTTATGCACAAAGCAACGGCGGGAATCCCCAGATTATTAAATTTGTTGGCGGATAGGTGCTTACTCGGGGCTTTTTCAGCCCAGAAGATGATCGTTAATAAAACGATTGCACAACAAGCTGCACAAGAAGCATTACCACTTGATTTAGTTCCGCAAGAAGTGGCTCAAAAAATCAGCTTGCAATGGCAGGTTACAGCCACGTGTGCCTTGTTATTTATCTCAGGCTTTGGCCTGTCATATATTGTATAGTGAAATTAAATGTCTTATTTATTCAATGCTTTAAAGCAATCAGAACACACAGCAACCTCAGAGCAGGTACATTTGTCTTATCAACACGAGAAGCAATTAAAGTTTTATCGTCGGCTTTCTCTTGGATTAGGCGGTGTCTTAGTGTTTGGTGGCGCACTTGTCGCAGGGTATGCAACTGGTAAATTTATGCAATCACCAGCGCAAGTTGAGTTGATTAGTGACGCTGTTGTTACGCAACAAAGCAATCAACAAGTGCAACAACCTGTGGTTGAAGGTGTGGTGAAAAGTGATTCGCAACTTAATTCGACTTCTGTTGAGCAATCGATAGTTAGTAGTGCTGCAAATCAAAATCAGAAAACGCAACCACAAACGGTAGCAAATACGGTGGCGAATCCAATACAGCCGAGCGTTCAGTATCAATGGGCATCGGTGCAAATTGGCGTTGATGTATCTGGTCAAGCGGTATATGAACAACGTTTAGTGCCAGTCGCTAATCAACAAGCAATGGTTAATCAAGCAAATATCGTTCAGCCGCAATTTGTTCAACGTAATACAGGGCTACAAAGTTTGACGCAGCCCAATATCCTAGCCCAACAAAGCACCAGACAGCCAGTTATAGCAGCGCAAACCCAGAACACGCATGACGCATCAAGTATCGATATGAGCCAATATCGCGTACTTGGTAAGCCGTTGAATGAGCAAGCAAGTTATCATGATCCTGAGTTAGATAAGGTGTCAGATGAGCTCAAAGACGCCTTTGCTCAGGCGGTTGCTGATACTGAAGGCAGCCAAGATAGCGAAGTGATTGCAACGAGTAAAGACTCTGCAAGGGCGACGCCCATCGAGCTTTTACCTATCGAGCTGCAAAACAGTATTCCACGATTACGATATCAGGCACATATCTATGCCACCGAAGCGGATAAGCGCTGGATAAAGTTGAATAATCGCGATCTGTATGAAGGAGATAGTATAGGTGTATTACAGCTATTAGAAATCACGCCTGAACAGGCATTGTTTGATTTTGATGGTTATGAGTTCACCTTAAAAGCAATGCAAGATTGGCCGCTTTAATACCGTGGTATTGGTTATGTTGGCGTTAAGGTAGCATTGAATGACGGAAGAACTTTAACAAGTCTAAGTTAAATTCTTCCGGCTTTATCGCAGCCTCTAAACTATCATCAACTCGCTTGTTAGATAGATCGATGTCTTTAACTTCGACATAACGCATATGTTTGGCGTGATAGAATACTTTAACCGTCGGCTTCAAAGGTGACTCAGGGTTACTGGCACAAACAATACCAACTCTTTGGCTAGTGAGCTTGACGAGCGTGCCAACTGGGTAAACCCCAATGGCATTAATGAATATATTTAGGAGCTCGGTGTCGTAGTGGTGCGGGGGGCCTTCTTTAAGTATTTTGAATGCTTTGACCGGTGTCATGCCGACTTTGTAAATTCGCTCAGCGGTCAGTGCATCATATACATCTACAATGGCTGCCATTTTGACGTACTGAGACAGCTCATCCGCTTTATATCCATATGGATATCCCGACCCATCGAGCCGTTCATGATGATAACCCGCTATTTCAGTAGCGATTTTACCCAGCTGAGCCTCTAGTACGATGTCAAAGCTGTATTTAGCATGACTTTTCATTACTTCAAATTCATCTTTTGTTAGCTGAGATGGTTTTTGTAAAATAGTATCAGGAATGTGTACTTTACCAATATCGTGCAGTAGCGCCCCCGTCGCCATTTGCTCTATTATAGGGCGTTCAATACCCATATGTTTGGCAAAAATACTAATGAGTATTGAGACATTAATAGAATGTTCTAGCAGATAGGTGTCTTTTTCTCGGATACGTGCAATACACGCTAGGGCATCTTGATTTCGAAATACGGAATCAATCAATCCATGAGCTGTTTCTTTAAAAGCGGAAATATTGATTGGCCCACCCGATTGTAAGTCTACAAAAGCTTTTTGTTGCAGCGTTTTGGCTTCATCATACAGTTTAGTTGCTTGCGTTAGTTCCGACTCGATACTGGCGGATTTGTGCCATGGATTAAATACGGTTTCAGGGATTGATTCATCAATGGGAGGAGGGGCTTGTTGTTGTTCATTCTGGATGGTTTTATCTGGGTCGATTTCTACTTCAAGTACACCTGTTGATACTAACTTATCAATGCTCTTTTGCGTTTTTACCCAGCCTTGACTTTTTATCTTTATGTGGCCCGTTTGCTTAATTACGCCAGCGACATACATGCCAGGTTTCAAGTCCTTGATATTTATTATTTTCATCTTGAGCCCTAAACATAAAGTGAGACTTATAAGACTAGCAAAGATTAATAAAAGCGGTAGTACTAATAGAGGGGGAAATTTACTGGCGAGCGATTAAAAATGAAATGGGCATAAGCTGCTGGCTTATGCCCGTTGAGATTATTAATCTTTATTCGTCATCTTCAACCAACGTCATTAGAGAAGTGTTACCCCCTGATGCGGTGGTATCTATACTGATGGTTTTTTCCGTAACTAAACGACTGATCAAAGTATCATAATACTCAGCACTGATAACCGGTAAAATGGCACCACTACGCGCGGCCAATTGCTGACTAAAGTACCCTAAACGTGATGAGCGCGCAGCAACAACTGCACCCGCAAGGTGAGGGTGCGTTAAAACAGCATGTAGTTGATTCGGTTTTGCAACCTGGAATACCCCTTCGGCGATGCCTGTCGAGATAAATTTATCTCTAAACGCTTGGGCTTCATCATAGAAAATCTCAGATGCAACTGTAATAACCGTATTACCCGCAGCTAATGCAGTAATAATAGAAATTGCCCAAAAGTTAAATGAGGTGCTTTTATCGGCGTAACATACAACACAACCACGAGCTTCTAAATGAAGCGTGTTTGACTCACCTGTTGGTCCAGGTAAGGTCGTATGTGTACGCATACGTTTTTCTAAACGATTCAACTGAGTACGGGCATCAGCAAGTGTTTTTGCTAAATCGTCTGCTAAGTCGTCAATAATTTCAACGGTGGCAATTTTGGCTAACAATTGACGTACAGCAGAAACTCGGTCGTTTAACGGCGTTGCGCGCCAGATCTTTTCATCACGCATTGAATTACGCATCAAGCGATCGACTTGCTCTGTTGCACCTGGAAAGTTGTGAGTGTCTAACTCATCAGCGGTTAAGTTAGTCATTTGTACGTTTTCTGGAGATGCCTTTTCTTTTACCAAACGATACAAATAGTTTGGACCACCAGCTTTAGGACCAGTCCCCGACAAACCTCGACCACCAAAAGGTTGCACGCCAACAATCGCGCCAATCATATTACGGTTGACGTAAACATTGCCTGCTCTAGACATTTTAGCTAAATAGCGGCAACGCTCTTCTATACGAGAGTGAACGCCCATTGTTAAGCCGTAACCGGTGTTATTGATTTGGTCAATCACATTGTCTAGCTCGCTGGCTTTATAACGAATAACGTGCACGACAGGGCCAAATACTTCACGTTTCAATACGGATAAATCAGAAATTTCGTATAAACGAGGGGCAAAGAAATAAGCGCCATTTTCTGAATTATCAGGAATTGGCGATTCAAACAACAACTTGCCATTGGCTTTTAAGTATTCAACATGTGCACTAAGCGTATTGAGTGCTTTTTCGTCAATAACTGGGCCGACATCGGTATCTAGTTGAGCAGGGTCGCCGATGTGTAATTCTTGTAGAGCGCCTTTTAGCATGTTAATAATGCCATCGGCCACATCTTCTTGTAAGAATAAAACCCGTAGTGCTGAACAGCGTTGACCTGCACTTTGGAAGCCCGATGAAATAACATCATCAACCACTTGCTCTGGTAAGGCCGTTGAATCAACGATCATACAGTTTTGACCGCCGGTTTCGGCTATAAGAGGCACTTGAATGTCATTCCGTTCAGCAAGAATCTGTGAGATTAACGTACCTGTTTCAGTCGAACCTGTGAACATCACTGCTTGAATACGCTCATCTGGTACTATGTGTTTACCGACTTCACTGCCTCGCGCGATTACCGCTTGTACTACATGTTCAGGTAAACCCACAATTTGCATTAGCTCGATACAACGTAGTGCAATCATACTGGTTTGTTCTGCCGGTTTCGCAATAACGGTATTACCCGTTACTATGGCTGCGGCAACTTGACCTAGAAATATAGCCAGTGGGAAGTTCCAAGGGCTAATACATAAAATAACGCCACGCGCTTCAAAACGTTCATCTTCAGATAGCTCTTCTGCACGTGCAGCATAATAACGGCAAAAGTCGACCGCTTCGCGTACTTCATCAATGCTGTCTTGAGTGATTTTTCCGGCTTCTTTAATACAGATAGCCACCAGCTCATCATGGTGACGCTCCAATATATCGGCTATGCGGCGTAATAGCTCCGCACGTTCAGATACCGGTGTTTCTGACCAGCTTTCAAATGCACTATCAGCGTTTGCGAGCATCGTGTGCATTTTATCACTTTGATGAAGCGGCACTTGACCGACGACTTCAGTATGATTTGCTGGGTTACGCACTGCTAGGAAGCCTTCTTTCACATCTGCTTCATTGATCCGGTTATCTTCGAACCATTTGTCTAGATTGTCTTTAAGGGGAGAAATAGCATTGATGTCAGTTAAGTCCATGCCTTTTGAATTGGCACGTTCATTACCATACAGTTCAATTGGTAAGGTAATTTGGGTATTAAATTTATTGCGTAAGCTTTGCAGTGTTTCAACCGGGTCAGGTAATAAAGACTCAACAGGTTTCGTGACGTCAACAATGGCATTTACAAATGATGAATTCGCACCATTTTCAAGTAAACGTCGAACGAGGTAGGCTAACAAGTCTTCATGTTGACCAACAGGTGCATACACGCGACACTGTACGTTGTCTTTTTCTACGATTTGATCGAATAAAGATTCGCCCATCCCATGCAGACGTTGGAATTCAAATCCTTGGTTATTACCCTTGGCGACTTCTAAGATAGTTGCCGCCGTGTAAGCATTGTGTGTTGCAAACTGTGGGAATAACGCATCACGTGCTTCAAGTAATTTAATGGCACATGCTTTGTAAGATACATCTGTTGTTGCTTTACGGGTAAATACAGGGAAGTGATCTAAACCATCTTGTTGTGTGGTTTTAATTTCTGTATCCCAATAAGCGCCTTTGACTAAACGGACCATGAGTTTACGGCCGACACGGCGGGCTAAGTCTGTTAACCATTCAACTACGAAAATCGCACGCTTTTGATAAGCTTGCACAGCAAGACCAAACCCTTGCCAATCACCAAGCTCATCATCAGAGAAAACGGCTTCAATGACATCTAAAGAGATGTCTAGTCGGTCAGCTTCTTCTGCATCAACAGTAAAGCCAATATCATAGTGTTTAGCCGCTAATGCTAGCTCTTTTAGCTTTGGCACGATTTCTGAAAGTACACGTTCACGATGGCTGAATTCATAACGCGGGTGTATTGCCGATAACTTAACTGAAATACCAGGGCTTTTTATTGGGCCTCGGCCATTTGCTGCTTTACCTATAGAGTGAATCGCGTTCATGTAACTATTAAAGTAGCGCTGGGCATCTTCCATGGTACGTGCGCCTTCGCCTAGCATATCGTATGAATATACATAGCCTTTTTGCTCTTTTTCAGCTGCACGTTCAATTGCTTCGTCGATATTTTGCCCCATAACGAACTGCTTACCCATGATTTTCATGGCAAAGTTTACAGACTTACGGATCACTGGTTCACCCAAGCGGCCTATGGTCTTTTTCAAGACACCAAACTGTTGATCTTTATTTTTGTCTGTGTAGTTCACCATTTTACCGGTAACTAGCAAGCCCCAACTAGATGCGTTAACAAACAAAGAGTCGCTACTACCTAGGTGCGAACTCCAATCACCATTAGCTAATTTGTCACGAATGAGGTTATCTTGAGTTTCCTTATCAGGTACTCGTAGCAACGCCTCGGCTAAACACATCAATACCACCCCTTCTTCTGAAGAAAGTGAGAATTCATTTAATAGTGCATCCACGCCATTTTGACCGTCTTGGTCTTTACGAATGTTTACCACAATTTGGCGTGCGCGTTCCCATGCACGGCTTCGAGCCGTCACGCCTACTTCAGCAAGTGGCAAAATATGGTCAATAACTTGCTCTTCATCAATACGATAGAAGTCACGGATTTTTTGTCTAATAGGACAGTTAGTAATTAAATCACCGTTGTAAAGCATAAGGAACCCTCAGAAAAGGAGTCAAAAACACACGTAATTAACACATATCAAGTCAGACAGGGGTAAGTTGGGTCAGACTACATAGTGGCACAAACAGCGCCTAATTAATTACAACATAGTTAATTAATGCATTGCGCGAGACTAAACAGTATCACACTTAAAATGTGATTAAAATTTAGCCTAGATGCATTGTGTTTAGTATCAAATTTTTCAGGCATTCTATCTGAGAATAAGCAGTATATGCTGTTTTATTTTGGGAAAATACGGTAAATTAAGGGGATAACTCACTTAGAAACAGAATTAAATGCTGCATGACAACTTCGATTAGAACTCGTGTATTAGACCGTATCGATTTAGCAATATTAGATGTATTGCAAAGGAATGGTCGAATATCTAATGTTAACTTGGCAAAAGAAGTAAACTTAAGCCCGAGCCCATGTTTAGACAGAGTAAAAAAACTTGAGTCTGAAGGGTATATAGAAGGTTACTCTGCGCGTTTAAACTCCGCGAAGCTAGGGCAAGCATTGGTCGCACATGTAGAAATAACGTTAAAAAGCTCTACAGAGGCGGTGTTTTCTCTATTTAGAGAACATATTGTTAAAATACCGCAAGTGGTGAGTTGTGATATGGTGGCTGGTGGCTTTGATTACCTTGTCACAATTCGTGTTGCGGATATGGCACAATATCGAGAAGTATTAGGTAGAATTGTAGAAACACCAGGCGTGAGTACCAACCATACTTATATGGTGATTGAACATATTAAGTCAGACAGTGGCTTGACCATTTTATAATACGATTATATAGCATAAACCACGTTCAGGCTGAGCGAGAGGGATGGCCCGAACGTCGTTTATCACTGTGGTGCTATGCCCATCCATCATAGCGTTTACGGCGCGATAAGAAGATTGTTAAAATCACCCCTAATAATAATCCAGCAAAAGCGATACCACCGCCATAAGCGAGCAATGTATGCTGCTCGCTTTGCTTTTTAAGCGCATTTTCTTGTTTTTGTGTTGCTAACTGCGTTTGTAAGTCTGAAATACTTTTTTGTAGTAAGGCATTTTCACTATTTAGATCATCATTGCTTTGTTGTAATAGCGGCAGCTGTGCTTGTGCATCGTCCAATTGGCTTTGCATTGTACTAAGTGTTTCGCTGGCTTTGTTCAATTGCTGCTTTAAACCAGGTTGCATGGATATAAACTTTTCTTCAACCCACACTTCACGGCCTTTATCATCGATGATTTGAATGTAACCGTTTTGCGGTTCGGCAATTATTTGGATCTGAGTGCCTGCATCTATAGAACCAATAATTCGATAGTTTTTCCCCGGACCAGAGTGCGCATATAAAAATAGATTATCAACGATAAATCCAGCGTTTGCAGTTGTATTGTCGACTGCCGCCACTGACGTTGCTGCTAATTGTGTTTGCTCAACTTCTTCTGCAATTGAAAAGTGGGAAATAAGCGCAAGTACACTGGGTAATATTATTCGTTTTAACATCCCTAGACCCAAGATTTATTAATTTTTTCAAATAGTATGGATTTAGCTGATCAATAGCAAGAGATAGCTAAAACTTCCGAGAACATATGGTAAAAAGATTGCAAACTGTAGGTGCATTGTATATTTTGGGCGTTCGATAATTATATAGGTAATAACTTGCCCTAATGGACACTGAAATAGAACTGAAGTTTTTACTTTCAGACAATGAAGTTCCTCTTATACCAGGACTCATCACTCAATTCGCAAAAACCGTCAAAAACCAACCCGCTCGGAATTTAAAAAACGCATATTACGACACGCCTAACCGAGAATTGCGCGCACTTGATATTGGTCTGCGCACCCGCTGTTGTGATAGTGACTGTGAACAAACAATTAAGTTGGCGGGAGAAGTTGTTGGGGGATTGCATCAACGGCCTGAATATAACTTACCGCTGAATTCGGTTCGACCAGATTTGCTGGCTTTTGATCCAATAATTTGGCCTCATGGTATGCAAGTGGGCAGTATTAACGAAAATTTATTCCCGATCTTCAGTACTAATTTCATCCGCAGAACGTGGTTAATTGAAACTGAGCAGGGCAGCAAAATTGAAGTGGTATTAGATAAAGGAGAAGTGGTTGCACAAGGGCAAGTAGAGCCAATTTCAGAGCTTGAGATTGAATTGGTTGAAGGGACACGTCATGATTTATTTTTACTGGCCGATCACTTAATCAATCTATCAGGGTTGCGTTTAGGGCTCTATTCTAAAGCGGCCAGAGGATACCGATTAGCGGATAATAAGCCGCTTGAGCCAAATAAGTTTATTGGCTTTGTGCCATTGCAGCCTGGAGCCACCCAAGAGCAGGCGCTCGTTGCTTCAATTAATTATGGTATTCAGTTTGTGCAAAAGCATGAACAATGTTATTTCAACAAGCCAAGCTTAAAAACACTGAAACGCATTATTGATGGTGTGACACTTATTCGTCATACATTTAGGTTGTTCTCTGACATTGTTGATAAAGAAACAACAGAACAGTTACGGGGGGAGTTTAAGTGGTTACTTGATGAGCTGGTGTGGGTAGAAAATGCAATTTATTTAAAAACCTATACTTCAAAACGCCATGCCTATTACAAAAAAATCAATAGTGCACCTGAGTTATCTCAAGTGATTAGTGATTTAAAAGATGTGCAGCCTACAGCGACAGATATTGAAGACTTGTTTCATTGTGCGCGATACAACCGTCTTATTTTAACATTGACCCGTTGGTTAGTTGATAGAGAATGGCGTCAACATTGGGACCAAAAGGCACTTAATTCGGCTGAGCAACCGGTTCATGAAGTGGCAAAAGGTTTTTTCGATAAAGATTGGCAAGACTTAAGAGCTTTATTACCCAAGAACAAGGCACTCACAAAAACGGATTACTTACGGTTACGTCATCAGTTGGAAAATACGTTATTGAGCGGCAATTGTTTGGGTAAACTGTATGATAAAGAACTGCGCCAGGAATTTAGAACGCCTTGGATTGACATTGTTTATGGTATTTATGAACTAGACACACTGTCATATTTGATGCAGTTGTGTCGGGGGCAAGATAGCGAAGCACTACGAGATATTCAAACTTGGCTAGAGAAAAAAGCAGATTTCTTGGTCAGTGCGATGGAGCAAAGTCGAGACGTTTCAGTGAATGGGTTGCCATATTGGCGATAGCCCCATCATATCGATTGCTACCGTTTTGGGTTGCAATCGGTATTGTATCACCGCAAGGGTATACCGAGTCATGGTATAAGTGGTATGAGAAAGGGGAGTTAAGCATTTACCATAAGCCCGCAGAGAAAGGTTTAATTCATGTTAAAGCGTCTGCGTTGTATGTAAATACGAGCGTTAGGCGTTTTATTAATTTACTGCATGGCACAGAGAATGTGCCTAATTGGTTGAGTGCCAGTCAGCAAGTATCTTTGGTTGCAAGCCCTACACCGTCTGAGCGCATTGTACATAACCTCAGGTTTGGATAAGGGTTTTGGAATAGAAAA